>JAFDAW010000341.1 GCA_019313605.1 Deltaproteobacteria bacterium | reverse complement strand
CAGCTTCAAACCGTACGATCTCGGAATCGACCCCGATCATCTGGAGTTCACCTGGGGTGCCGCCTGGGCGGACTTCGACAACGATGGGGATCCCGATCTGCTGCTCGGCAGTGGAGGGTTCCTCGGAGAGGGAAGCCTCGCGCTCTACGAGAATCGCTGGAAGGAGGAGCAGAAGCTGGTCCAGCTCCCGGCGGGGATCGCTCCGACGAAACGTATGTGGTGGGGTGTTAGCTGGGCTGACTTCAACAACGATGGCTGCCTGGATTTTGCGGCGATCGCGCGCAAGAACCGGGTGTGGATCTATCAGAGCAATTGCGACAAGACATTTACTGAAGTTGCCGAGAAACTCGGCATCGTCACCGCATTCAAAGACGGCAAAAATCCCGTCTGGTTCGACATCGATAATGACGGCGATCAGGATCTCTATCTGGGGGCGAGCCGGTTCCATAAGTTGTACCGCAACGACGGCGATGCCGGTTTCGTCGATATCACGTCAAGACTGGGAAGCTTCAAGCCGAATCCGCTCGCGTTTGCTTCGGTTTCCACAGATTTCAACCACGACGGCAACCTCGATCTCTATCTGGGTCGACAGATGGATCAAGACATGGTCGCGTTTGGTGCGGGTGACGGAACCTTCAAGCTTGCAGGTCGTGAGATCGGAATCAAGACCAAGCTTCGCCCCGATCGATCGGAGAACACGATGGGCCTTGGTCTTGGCGACGTCGACAACAACGGATACCTCGACATCTTGATCGGGACCGGAAGCCCGGACCAGAACCCATACGACGTCGTGTTCTGCAACCGGCCCAAGCCCGACAGCCAATTCGGTGTGGAGTTCTACTCGTGTGGAGAATTTGCAAGGAAGGGGCACGGCAAGGTCCAGACCCACGGAATCGCGGTCGGCGATCTCGATCAAGACGGCAGCAACGACATCGTCTTCAACCTCGGCGGGGCGGCGGGCTGGGACTTCAGGAACGGGACCGAATCGAGGGCGATGAACACCTTCTACTCGAGAAAAGGGGGCAATCAGCAGACCGCGCAATTTCGGCTGGAGGGCGTCGACAGCAATCGCGACGCCATCGGCGCGCGAATCCGGGTCACGGTTTCTCCGGAAGGAAAGCCTCCCCAGGCTTTTCACTACAGCGTTCGCTCTGCGGAAGGCTTCCAGAGCCAGAACAGCAGCTGGCAACTCGTCAATTTGATGGGCACCGAGCAGGCTGCGGTCGAACTGCGCTGGCCCTCGGGTCGGGTCAGCCAGCACACAATCCGGGTGGGAGCGAGAGAAATCTTCCGGGAGCTCCCTCCGAGCAAGTGAGGGGTAGCGCTTTGCCGGACCTTGCAAGCAGCCTTTCAATCCAGTGGGTGTCGTGTCCAACCCAGTAGGTGCCGTGTCGAATCGAGCTGAAGTAGCCCTGGCGCTGTCCATCGGTTTGCTCGTAATCGCAATTCGGGCGCCACTGATGGATCTGCCGCTCGAGCGCGACGAAGGCGAGTATGCGTACATCGCCTGGCGTATGGCGCTCGGCGAAACGCCCTATCTCGATTGGTTCGACCAGAAACCGCCAGGCATCTTTTTCGCCTATCGCCTGGCAGCCAGCCTTGCAGACAACGCCGTCGTCGCGTTTCGAGCGCTCGCGGCCGTGTTCTCCGCGGTCTCGAGCATTGCGCTGTTCTATCTCGTTCGCACGCTGCTCGGCGCTGGTGTGGGCTTGATGTCCGCGCTGTTGTTCGCGTTCTTGTCGGCAGACCCGATGATCCATGGATCGATCGCGAATACCGAACTCTTCATGCTGCCCGGTATCATCATCGCAACCCTACTGGTGCTGCGCGCGATCGATTCGGCGAAGACACCGATTGCCGCGTCTCTTGGCGCCGGCATCGCGATCGGGATCGCAATCGCATTCAAGCAGGTCGCCGCATTGAATGTCCCGTTCTTCCTGTTGGCCTTCGGCTTGCGGGTGCGCGGACCGGGTCGCTGGCGTCGATTCGCCGTCTTCACCACATGGATGGGTGTCGGCGTGGCGTTGGTGTGGGGGCCGATTCTCGCCTGGCTCCAGTTGCGCGGGGCGCTCGGTGCAGCCATCGACGCCACCTTCTTGCACAATCTTTCGTATGCGGGAGCACTCCCGCTGTCGCGACGTCTCGAACTGCTGATCGCCTACGGAACGCCGATGCTGCCCTCGCAAGGTGTCGCCTGGGTGTTGGCCGCTCTGGGGATGGTGGGGCTCGCCCGCAGAAGAGACCGCTTTGCGGCGCTCTTCCTCGGTGGCTGGGCGGTGGTCAGTGCGGCAGGCGTGGGTGCCAGTGGCCATTTCTTTCCCCACTATTTTCAGCAACTGCTGCCTGTGATCGCAGCACTCGCCGGCGCTGCGATCTGGGGTGGGTGTGGAAGTGTCGAACCCCCGCGTTGGCGCGTCGCGGCCGTCGCCTGTCTGGCTTTGGCACCTCTGGTACTGACGGCATTCATTTTCTCGACGCTGAGTCCTGAAGCTGCGATCAAGCGGATCTATCCCCACAACGCCTTCGAAACGATGCCGGTGATCGCGAGCGAGATCGAATCGATTACGGAAGCCGACGACACGGTGTTCCTGTTCGGTACAGAACCCGAGGTTCTCTTTTACGCACGGCGCGCTTCAGCGACGCGCTACATCCACCTATTTCCG
>JAFDAW010000340.1 GCA_019313605.1 Deltaproteobacteria bacterium | reverse complement strand
AAACGCGTCCAACGCGCTGAACTCTTCGTTCACCGCGATTCGGATCGCCTGGAACGTGCGGGCCGCCGTTGCGTTGCGATTCTCATCGTCCATGCGTTTGGGTAGTGCGGTTTCGATCACGCGACGTAGCTGGTGCGTGGTTTCGATAGGGGCTTGCGCGGCTGCTGCGACGATCGCTTCGGCGACTTGTTCGGCGCGTGGTTCGTCGCTGCCCTCGGCGAGAACGCGGGCGAGTTTCTCGGTCTTGCAGCGCGCCAGCCAATCGCGCGCGGGCACGCGGCGCTCGGGATTCATCCGCATGTCGAGCGGCCCATCGTGCTTGTAGGAAAAACCACGGGCGGGGTTGTCGATCTGCATCGATGACAGCCCGAGATCGGCGAGCAGGAAATCGACGCCATCATTCCAGCCGATCTGCGCCAACATGCCAGCGAGTCCGGCGTAGTTGCACTGGCGGACGACGAGCGCCTCTTCGTCGTAGCCGAGCCCGCGGAGCCGCGCTTCCGTGCGAGGCAGTTGTTCCGAATCGACATCGAGAGCCAGCAACTGGCCCCCAAGTCGCAGCTTTTGCAAGAGGAATTCGCTGTGGCCGCCGTAGCCGACGGTGACGTCTGCGCCGCGCTCGCCGGGTTGCGGGGCGAGGCGTTCGAGTACCTCGGCCACAAGGATGGGGCGGTGTTGACCGGCGGGAGTCTTGCCGGAGGCGATGACCTTCGCGATCGTCTCCGGGTCGCGCTCGGGATCGAGCTCCTTGTATTTTTCCTCAAAGCGCCGCGGATGTGTCCCGTGGTAGCGCACCCGTCGGCGGAACGGCTTCTTGGGGTCAGGGGGCTTCATTAGGCGCATTTTCTCTCAATTGATGCAGAATGCCCACGATGGACGAACCAGCCAACGAAAACAAGTCGACCAAACGACCCAAAGACCCTCTCCACGGCGTCACGCTGGAAATGATGCTCAACAGCCTGGTCGACCGGTTGGGGTGGGACGAGATGGGTCGCCGGATCAAGATCCGCTGCTTCACCGACAACCCGAGTATCTCCTCGAGCCTCAAGTTCCTCCGCAAGACACCGTGGGCGCGAGAGAAAGTGGAGCGGCTCTACTTGCGGTCGCGCCGCAGGCGCGAGCTCTGAGGGAATAGAGGGGCAATCAACCTGGGTCAGGGCTCGGCGCGTAGAATCTGTTCCGACCAGAGCGAGTCAGCGTCTCAGGTGTAGACTCGGCTCTCCGGTCCAATGCAGGAGAACGGCAAAGTGTCCATCGAGCCCGGACAATACGTGTTGCACTACCGCCTGATCGAGAAGATCGGCGAGGGCGGGATGGGTGTGGTGTGGAAGGCGGTGGACACCACGCTCGACCGCGAGGTGGCGATCAAGATCCTGCCCGACGCGTTCGCGGAGAATGCCGAACGACTCGCCCGCTTCGAGCGGGAGGCGAAGTTGCTGGCATCACTCAACCATCCCAACCTCGCCACGGTCTTCGGCGTGCACGACTCGGACCCCTCGACGGGCTCTGGGCAGACACGCACGCGCTTCCTGGCGATGGAGTTGGTCCCCGGTGAAGATCTCGCACAGAAACTGAGACGGGGCCGACTGCCGGTCGATGACGCTGTCGGCATCGCCCGACAGATCGCCGAGGCGCTCGAGGTGGCGCATGGGCGCGGCGTGGTCCATCGCGATCTCAAGCCCGCGAATATCCGGGTCACGGACGATGGCACGATCAAGGTCCTGGACTTTGGGCTCGCCAAGGCGATGGCGTCGGATGCGGCCCCAGCCGCGGACCCGTCTCTCTCACCGACGATGACCTCCGTCGGATCAGTGGCGGGTGTGTTGCTTGGAACGGCTGCCTACATGAGCCCGGAGCAGGCGCGCGGCCAGGAGGTTGACGAGCGTAGCGACATCTGGTCGCTCGGCTGCGTGCTTTGGGAATGCCTGACGGGGAAGATGCTGTTCGGCGGCGCCACGGCCACCGATTCGCTCGGGGCGATCCTGCACACCGAGCCGGACTGGGCTCGGCTCCCGGAAGACACGCCACCGGCGGTGCGGCGCCTGCTACAACGCTGCCTCGCCAAGAATCCGCGCAACCGACTGCACCACATCGCCGACGCTCGAATCGAATTGGAGGAGACGGATCAACCTCCGCCAGTGACCGGGAGTTCCTCGCGCGGCTACAAGATCGCGGTCGCCGTGCTGGCGATCGCCCTCGCCGCGAGCCTGCCCCCCGCGCTGCTGGCTTTTCTGCGGCCGGCCGCCGATCGATCCGACTCCGGGGGGGACAACCCGCTCGCCGGGGCCCGGTTCACCAGGGTCACCGACTTTCCAGGCTCCGAGTTCGACGCCGCGATCTCGCCCGACGGCAGGTTTGTCGCCTTCGTTTCCGACCGCGACGGACCGTTCGATATACTCGTCGGCCAGATCGGCGCGGGCCGGTTCCGCAAACTGGTGTCGAGCGCGGACGAGTTCACGCTGGAGGACGCTCGCGCACCGGTGCGCAGCGTCGGGTTCAGCGGCGACGGTTCGGAGATCTGGCTCGGCGGTGGCCCGTGGCGCAGGGTGCGATCCGTGCCCCTGCTGGGTGGACCGTTGCGCAACTTCCTGGGAGAGCACGTCGTCGGTGTGGCGTGGTCGCCTGACGGCACGCAGATCGTTTATCACGAGCGCCTCGCGGGAGACCC
>JAFDAW010000339.1 GCA_019313605.1 Deltaproteobacteria bacterium | reverse complement strand
AGCTACGAAGGCATCGCCGGCGCCGACGTCGTGATCATCACGGCGGGCCTGGCCCGCAAGCCGGGCATGTCTCGCGACGATCTGCTGGCCACGAACCTCAAAATCATGACGCAGGTCGCTGAGGGAGTTCGGGATCACGCACCGGACGCGTATGTGATCGTGGTCTCCAACCCGCTCGACGCGATGGTCAACACCTTCAAGCAGATCTCCGGTTTTCCCAAGAACCGCGTGGTCGGAATGGCCGGCGTGCTCGACTCGACGCGGTTCCGAAGCTTCGTTGCCTGGGAACTCGGCGTTTCTGTCGAAGACGTGACGGCTCTGGTGCTCGGTGGGCACGGCGACACCATGGTGCCGCTCGTTGGCTACTGCACGGTCGCGGGGATTCCCGTGGATCAATTGCTTTCGGCCGATAAGATCGAGGCGATCGTCAAGCGCACCAAGGGTGCGGGCGGCGAGGTCGTCGCACTGCTCAAGACCGGTTCGGCGTTCGTTTCTCCCGCCATCGCGGCGATCGAGATGGCCGAGTCGATCCTCCAGGACAAGAAGCGCGTACTCGCGTGTGCTTGTCTTTGCGAGGGAGAGTATGGGGTCGATGGCCTGTACGTGGGCGTCCCCTGCGTGCTCGGCGCCGGTGGTGTCGAGAAGATCATCGAAGTGAAGCTCAACGGCGAGGAGCAGAAGATGTTCGACGCCTCGGTCGAGCACGTCCGAACGCTCGTCGAGCAGATCAAGCTGTGAACGTTCACGAATACCAGGCCAAAGCGTTGTTGCGTGAGTACGGCGTGCCCGTTCCGGCGGGCGCGCTGGCGACGACGCCCGCCGAGGCAGAGGACGCCGCCCGCGGTTTGGCGGGCGACGTCGTCGTCGTGAAAGCGCAGGTTCACGCGGGCGGGCGCGGCAAGGCAGGCGGCATCAAGCTCGCCAAATCCGCGAATGAGGCCAAGCACGTCGCGAGTGAGATCCTCGGCATGACCCTGCGCTCGCATCAGACGGGTCCCGAGGGCAAGGTCGTTCGCAAGGTCTACGTCGAAGCGGGTTCGGAGATCGAGTCGGAACTCTACCTGGCGGTGGTCCTGGATCGGTCCACAGAGAAGTTGGCGATCATCGCGTCCACCGAGGGTGGGATGGATATCGAAGAGGTTGCCGAGCGAAGTCCGGAGAAGATTCTCACGGTCCCCGTCGATCCCAATGTGGGGCTCGCCGCCTATCAGGTGCGCCAGATCGGATTCAGTCTCGGTTTCGACATGGATCGGATTGCGAAACTCGATCCTTTTCTTCAGGCGTTGATGCGGCTCTTCGTCGAGAAGGACGCTTCGCTGGTCGAGATCAACCCGCTCGTCGTCACGAAGAGCGGCGATTTGATCGCACTCGACGCCAAGCTCAACTTCGATGACAACGCGCTGTATCGCCACCCGGAAGTCGTGGAACTTCGCGACCCGGAGGAAGAGGATCCGCGCGAGCGCGAGGCCAGGGAGATCGATCTCGCCTACGTGGGCCTCGATGGAAATATCGGATGTATGGTCAACGGAGCGGGCCTCGCGATGGCGACCCTCGACGTGATCAACGTCTGCGGCGGAAATCCCGCCAACTTCCTCGACGCCGGGGGTGGAGCCGACAAGGACAAGGTGAGGGATGCGTTCAAGTTGATCCTTCTCGACCCCAAGGTGAAGGCGATCCTGGTCAACATCTTCGGCGGGATCGTGCGCTGTGACCTGATCGCCGAGGGCGTCGTCGCCGCCGCGAGCGAGCTCGGTCTCGAAGTGCCGCTGGTCGTGCGATTGCAGGGCAACAGCGCCGCCGAGGGGCGGGCGATTCTCGCCGACTCTGGATTGAACATCACGCCCGTCGAGACCTTGCGAGAGGCGGGAGAGGCAGCGGTGGCGGCAGCCGGCGGGACGGGGAGATAGCGGTGTCGATTCTCTGTGACAAATCAACCAAGTTGCTCGTGCAGGGTCTCGGCCGAATGGGCCGGCTTCACGCGAAACTCTCGATCGAATACGGGACGCCGGTCGTTGGAGGTGTTGCGCCTGGCAAGGGTGGGCAGGTGATCGACGGGATTCCCGTCTTCGACACCGTTCGCGAAGCGGTCGCGGATACCGGGGCCAATGCGTCGGTGATCTTCGTTCCGCCGCCCGGCGCAGCGGACGCCGTGCTCGAAGCCGCAGATGCCGGGATCGACCTCGCGGCTTGTATCACCGAGGGAATCCCCGCGATCGACATGCTGCGCGCCAAGCGCGCTTTGGCGGGCTCTCCAATGCGGTTGATCGGTCCGAACTGCCCCGGGGTGGTCACGCCCGAGCAGTGCCGGATCGGGATCATGCCCGCGGAGATCACGCGGCCGGGTCCCGTTGGAGTCGTTTCGCGCTCGGGTACGCTCACCTACGAGGCTGTGGATCAACTCTCGCGGCTCGGCATCGGCCAGACGACCTGCCTCGGAATCGGCGGCGTTCCGATCATCGGAACGACCTGCATCGATGCCCTCACCTTGTTCGAGGCCGACCCCGAAACCAAGGCTGTCGTGATGATCGGCGAAATCGGCGGTTCCGCCGAGGAAGAGGCCGCCGAGTTCATCCAGGGACAGATGAAGACGCCCGTCGTGGCCTTCATCGCGGGGCAGAACGCTCCGCCCGGCAAGCGGATGGGCCACGCGGGCGCGATCATCGCGGGCGGC
>JAFDAW010000100.1 GCA_019313605.1 Deltaproteobacteria bacterium | reverse complement strand
TAGATCGACTTCACGACACTGGCTTGGCCGCGGAGGCCCGAATGGGGCGGCCGCCAGCGGAAAAGCACTCTGAGCCCTCGCGAGCACGCAATTGGGTGGAAATCACCTCAAGGATGAGACCCTTGAGGACGATATTTCAGCCTGTGAGGGAAGCTCCCGGCTCCATTCTATGTGTGGATGACGACCGAAATCTCTGCCAGATCCTCTCCGAGGCCCTGGGGGGAGAAGGCTATGCGGTCCGGTCGGTATTCGATGGCGATCAAGCGCTCGCGGAGCTGACCGAGGATCCCCCCGACCTCGTGCTGCTCGATCTGATCTTGCCGCGGAAAGACGGATTCGCGGTTCTCGAACGCTTGCGCGCGATGAATGCTCCGATTTGCGACATCCCGGTGGTGCTCATCACGGGCTGCTCCCCGACTCCGCAAAATCGCGAGCGCGCGAAATCCCTGAGTGTGGCGGAGTTTCTCACCAAGCCGGTGCCTCTGATCGATCTTCTGGCCGTCGTCGCGCGCCACGCGGGCGAGCAGAAACCCGAAGATTTGCGCAATGACAGCCCGAGGCCGGGGGCTCGGATCGAGTCTCGATCACCCGGGTTGTCAGGATCGCTCGACGATCTGTCGCTTCCCGCGCTTCTCCATCACCTTCACGGGCTTCGAGCCACCGGCGTGCTCCACCTCGCGAACGGGAAGAAGCGCAAGTGGATTCAGCTTCGCGATGGCTATCCGCGCGCGATTCGTTCGAACCTGATCAACGAATGCCTCGGAAACTATCTCGTGCGCTGCGGGAAGATCAGCCAGGCCGCCTTTGCCGAATCGCGGCGACGGACCAAGCCGGGGCGACTGCAGGGCGAGATCCTCGTCGCCATGGAAATCCTGTCCGAGGAGGAGATCTCCGCCGCGCTGTGCGCCCAGGCTGATGAAAAGTTCTTCGAGGCGTTCAGTTGGAAATCGGGGACCTATCGCTTCGAGCGGGGCGTCGGCCTCGAGCGCGCGAATAGTCTCGGTGTGGAGCGAAGCCCCGCCAATCTGATTCTCCGCGGTGTGCGCGAGCAAACTCCGATCAAGCTAGTTGAGGATTACATCTGCTCACACGCGGACTGTTTTCTGGCTCCGGCCGAAAGCCCTTTCTACCAATTTCAAGAGGTTGATCTCGAATCCAGCCACGAAGAGCTTCTCGCCAGACTCGATGGCTCGCGGCGGCTCGCGGAGTTCTTGAAAGCCGACGCGGATCTCAAGCGCACCCTCTACGCCATGTTGGCGTGCGGACTCCTCGAACTCAGAGGGGGCGACCGCCAGAGCGCCAAGCCGTCGCCGTCGCCTCGCCGCGATGTGCGATTGCAGCAGGAGGTCAAGGGCGAGGAGTTGCGGGCTCGGCTGACCGGTTTGGTGGATCAGATGCGCAAGCAGACCTATTTCGAAATCCTCGGGGTCGACGAATCTGCCAGCGCGGAAGTGCTCCAGGCCGCCTATCAGAAGCGGGCGGCTCAGCTCCATCCGGACCACTACAGGCGATCCGGTGACGCGGTCGCACATCTGGCCAGTGAGGCATTCGCCCAGATCAATCTCGCCTACCAGACCCTCACCGATTCGCGCCGACGCAGCGAGTACGTGCTCAACCAGCGCAAGGGTCAGCGCGACGCCGATCGTCAGCGCGAGAGCGAGCAGGCTCTGGAGGCAGAGGTGCAGTTTCAGGAGGGCCAGCGCCTGTTGGCCCAGCGCGCCTACGAGCGCGCGCTGGAGGCTTTCGGCGTTGCCCTGCAACTCTATCCGGATGCTGGGGAGTACCACGCCCATTACGGCTGGACGCTCCACCTCTGCCATCCTGATGAGCCCGACATCGCCTCGGAAGCGATCGAGCACGTTCGCCGCGGAATCAAGCTGGCGGGGCAACGCGAGACGTCCTACCTCTTCATGGGTCGCCTGTGCAAGGTCATTGGCCGGGTTGAACTGGCGGAAAAAATGTTCACGCGAGCCGTTCAGCTCGAGCCTGGCTGTGTCGAGGCACTGCGCGAACTCCGCCTGATCAACTTGAGGCGGCACAAATCGAAGGGACTCATCGGACGCCTGTTGCGCCGCTGAGTTTCAGCGGAGCAGAGGTCCGATGAGCGAGACCCCGAGCATCACTGGCGAAAAGATCTGGCTCGACGGCCAATTTGTCGATTGGGCGGATGCCAAGATCCACATTCTCACCCACACCCTCCACTACGGGCTCGGTGTCTTCGAGGGCATCCGCTGCTACCGAACCGCAGATGGCCGCTCTGCTGTGTTTCGACTCGCCGATCACGTTCGCCGGCTCTTCGATTCGGCACGGATCAATCTGATGGAGATCCCCTTTGGTCAAAAGGAAATCGAGGAGGTCTCGCTCGAGACCCTTCGCCTCAATCAGCTCGAAGAGGGCTACATCCGCCCGATCGCGTTCATCGGTGAAGGAGCGATGGGCCTCAATCCCGGGACCAATGCGATTCGGGTGGCCGTGATCGCCTGGCCCTGGGGGAGTTACCTGGGCGAAGACGGCATGCAGAACGGCATCCGTGCCAAGATCTCCAGCTTCAGCCGCCATCACGTCAATACCAAGATGACGAAGGGCAAGACTTGTGGGGATTACGTGAATTCGATCCTCGCCAAGCGAGAGGCGCTCCTCGACGGCTACGACGAGGCGATCATGCTCGACGTACAGGGGCTGGTATCTGAGGCGAGTGGCGAGAATATCTTCGTCGTTCGCGACGGTGTCTTGCAGACGCCACCTCTGCATTCTGTCCTCGATGGGATCACCCGAGCGACGGTCTGTGAGTTGGCGCGATGTCGCGACATCCAGGTCGAAGAGCGGCTGATTACGCGCGACGATCTCTACATAGCCGACGAAATCTTTCTCACCGGCACCGCCGCCGAAGTGACGCCGATCCGAGAAGTCGACCACCGCACGATCGGAAGCGGCACTCGCGGGCCAGTGACCAAGGTGCTCCAGGACGCCTATTTCGACGTCGTGGCTGGGCGCGATGCAAATTTCGAGCGCCACCTCGCCTACCTCTGAAAGGCGCCTCGTCGTGACATCGGTCTCCGCTCACGCGCCCGAATCCGCTGTCACTGTGTTTTTCTCTCCATAGCGTTTGCCACCGGCTCGGATTCAAAACCGGGCTGCCGATGTGGGCGGAAAATTTTCGCCAGAATCCAATCGAGATGGATGCGGCTTTCAGCGGCGTCGCCCCCCGACCGATAGGCATCGTCGCTATGTCCAATCAGCGCATCCCTCTCCTCGGCCGCCTCGCGGTTCACAATAAGATGATTACGATGGACCAGCTCGCCCAGGCGACGGACGAGCAGGGGCGCCGGAACGACGGCTCCAACATCGGCAAGATCCTGATCGAAAAGGGTTTTCTCACTTCCCAACAGCTCGAGAAGTTGGTGAAGGGTCAGAAACAGATGATTGCTCGCCAGCGTGCGAGCCAGGCCGCGAAGGCCGCTGCGCCGGGTCTCGAGACCGAGCCGCCGAAACGGACCGAGCCGCCGAAACGGACCGAGCCGCCCAAACAGACCGGGCCGCCCAAACAGACCGAGCCGCCGAAACGGAAGGCCGCGATCGATCCGCGAAGCGAGCCGATGACGCCGCCTGCTGCGGCACCTCCGGTTGCCGCCCCCACGCTCGCCCCTCAGCCGAAGCCGCCGGCTGCAGCTCCGAGTCCAGTTGCCGCGCCGCCCGCTCCCTCGGCCTCGTCGCCCGCAGAGCACAAGGAGGTCCACGCGGGCGAATTGGAGGGTTCGACTCCTGATTCCCAGGTCGCTGTTCTGAATGGAGCCGCCGCAGTTCCGTCGGATGCCGATCGCGCCGCGTTCGATGCGATGTTGAAGGAGGCGGTCGACAGGGGATCGAGCGATATCCACGTGCATGCCGGATCGCCGCTGATGTTTCGCGTCAATGGTCAGCTCGCTCCGGGTCGCGAGGGTGTTGTCGCCGCCGCCGAGGCGGAGCTCTTCGCCATGAGCCCGTTGAGTGCGGAGCAGCGCGACGTCTTCGCGCAGCGTGGTGAGATCGACCTCTGTTACACGCTCGATGGCGTCGGTCGGTTTCGCGCCAACGTGTATCGCCAGCAGCGCGGTGTCGACGCGGTCTTCCGCTACATCCCTCCGGAGGCACCTTCTCTCGACGAACTCGGTCTTCCCTTATCGCTCGCGAAGTTCACCAATTTCCACCAGGGGATGGTGCTGGTGACGGGCCCAGCGGGTTGCGGAAAATCATCGACGCTTGCGGCGCTGGTGGATCTGATCAATGAGGAGCGCCACGAGCACATCCTGACGATCGAAGACCCCATCGAATACCTGCATCCCTCGAAGCGCTGCCTGGTCAATCAGCGAAGCGTGCACAGTCACACCGAATCATTTGCGCGGGCGCTTCGCGCGGCATTGCGTGAGGACCCGGACGTGATCGTGGTCGGCGAGTTGCGCGACCTGGAGACGATCTCGTTGGCACTGAGCGCCGCCGAAACGGGCCACCTCGTGCTGGCCACGCTGCACACCAACAACGCGATCCGAACCCTCAACCGCATCATCGGCGCCTTTCCCGCCGATCAGCAAGGGCAGATTCGGATGATGATTTCGGAATCGCTCCGCGTAGTGATCTCGCAGCGATTGATCCCGCGTGCAGACGGTCAGGGGCGGGTCGCCGCGATCGAGAATCTGATCATCAATCGAGCGGTCGGAAACCTGATCCGTGAGAACAAGACCTTTCAGATCCACTCGGTCCTCCAGACGGGCGGTTCGCAGGGGATGATTCTGCTCGATCACTCGATCAAGGCGTTGCTCGATGCCGGCACGATCAGCCGCGAAGAAGCCCTGCGCAATTGTGAAGACGCCAAGCTTCTGGGCGGCTGAGGGAGATCCGAATGGCTCGAATCGACGACATGTTGCGCCATATGAAGGAACAGGACGGATCGGATCTTCACCTGGCGGCTGGGATCTCCCCGCGTATACGCAGTCACGGAGAACTCGTAGAGGTGGAAGGTTGGCCCGAGCTCACCGATGAATCGGTTCGCGAGATCGTGCGTGAGATCGCGACGGAGTTGGACTGGCAGCACTTCGAGGAATGCGGCGATCTGGATTTTGCCTATGGCCTGGAGGGTGTCGCCCGTTTTCGCGCCAACTACTTCGTTCAGGAGCGCGGCGCGGGCGCGGTTTTCCGCATCATTCCCGAAGAGATCCAGACCCTCGAAGACCTCAAGCTGCCCGCGGCGATCGAGTCGCTCTGTCACCTGAGCCAGGGATTGGTTCTCATCACAGGTCCCACGGGCTCCGGTAAGTCGACGACTTTGGCCGGGGTCATCAATGAAATCAACCACACCTATTCCCGGCATATCGTTACGATCGAAAATCCCGTCGAGTTCGTGCACCAGAACAGGAGCTCGATTCTCTCGCATCGAGAGGTCGGATCGCACACGCTCGGATTCGGTCCCGCTCTTCGCGCATCGATTCGACAGGACGCGGACGTGGTACTCGTTGGTGAAATGCGAGACATGGAGACGATTGCGCTCGCAATCACTGCCGCGGAAATGGGCATGTTGGTTTTTGGCACATTGCACACCAACAGCGCCGTCAAGACCGTGGACCGGATCGTGGATGCATTTCCGGCCGAGGAGCAAAACCAGATTCGCGTCAGTCTGTCCGAGTCGCTGGCTGGGGTGGTCTCTCAGTTGCTACTGCGAACAGTCGACGGCAAGGGCCGCTGTGCGGTCCACGAGATCCTGCTGAAGTCCACGGGCCTTGCGAATGTGATTCGCGAGGGAAACACACCGATGTTGAATTCGCTGATTCAATCCGGCAAAGGTCAGGGAATGCAATCGATGGACGACTCGCTATTCGCGGCCGTCGAGTCCGGTCAGGTTCGCGCCGTAGATGCCCGCATGAAGGCCACCGAGAAGGCCCGCTTCGAGCCCCTGGTCGCAAAGGAACAATCCTCTCGCTGAGGGTTAGCCGTCTTCAGTGGACGGTTTCGCGGTCGGGACTGGCCGTGATGAAATCGAAGAGCCGCAGCAGTGTGTGCTGATCGGACCGGAGCTTGTCGAGGGCCTCGCGCGTTCTCTTCGCGGTATCGCGGATTTCGAAGTGGCGGTCGAGTGCTTCGGCGACCAGGGCGCGCAGTCTTTCGCGCTCTTGCCCCTCGAAGTCGCGCTCGACCTGTTTTGAGATTTCCAGCAGGCGCTTCCCGAACTCGCTTCGATCTGCTCGAGCCCGGAGCTGTTCTTCCAATTTTCGCGTCATGGTGGACGGAGTAATTGCAATCGACGTGCCTCGGCGCTATGCGGACAATTTTCGTTTTAATTTCAGCTAGTTGGCGTTCAAGGTGCGTTTTATTTGCGCATCGCGCCGCAGCCGTCGAACCCGCCTGGGGTGAACCGTTGGTTCTCCCGCTTCCCAGCTGCGCAGAGTGCTTCATAGCGTTCGAAGAGCTCCTGTGCGGGTTTCGCGGGCCGCCGGAAATATTCGCGCTTGCTACGAATTTCCTTCGATCTGCGGGTAAAGCCCGACTCTCCGCGGTCCGATAACGATCCAAGGGTCGAAGTGGCCCAACCGATCACGACCGTGGCTCAGGGATGGGTGAGCTTCCTGGAAAGAGTTCGGACCCTAGGGGTTCTGCTCTCGAGGAGATGTTGGATGGCGACAGCGAGGGAAGAATCGACTCGGCAATCCCCCTGGCCGGCGAGAGTCGTCGTCCTCGCCGGGGTTCTCTTCCCGCTGCTGGTTACCGGCGGCGTGTTGGCACCCCGGGTGATCAGCCTCATGGCGGACCCGGTGATCGAAAGCACCGCAACCGAAGCGGAGTCGCCCACGACACTCGACTTCAGCAAACCGTTGCCCGGCAAGCCTCCGCTGTTGCTTCCGCGCGATTACGATGCCGGCTTCGTTCCCGAGCTGCTCGACCTTCAAAATCTCTTTTCAGCCGCGAGTCACACCGCGGATCAGATGGCGGAAGAATACGCGCGTCTGCTCGGTTTCCCGCGCAGCCACGGCGATGTCATCGTGATGGACGACGTCGATCGTGAAATCCGGGACGTGATCTTCAAGGATCCGGTGATGGTCGGTGCAGAAACCGCGTATCCGCGCCCCAACCCGGCTCTGCTTCCGATCGGCGATCCGCGTCCGCTCGGTGGCGGCCTTCGCTTCGACGATCCCCAGGCTTCGGGTGAAGGCCCGGTTGCTCCGATTCCCGAGCCCGGCACCGCAGCACTGCTCGCTTCCGGACTCGCCATCCTCGCGTTTCGACACCGACGGCGCTGATCGGGTAGGCGGTTACCTCGGTCCAGGTCCGCGAAGCGGACCGCAACCGGCTGATGCCCCACCGCGGGCCCCGAGATCATTTCATGGGTTGTTTGTGGTTCGCCCGTTTGGCAGTTCGATTGCTGCGGGATCGCTTCGACTTCGCGCGCAGCAGCTTTGCCAGGTATCGACCGGTATCAGAGGTCTTGACCTGGGCGACGCGTTCCGGCGTCCCCTGGGCGATGATCTGACCGCCGCCAGGTCCTCCCTCCGGCCCCAGATCCACGATCCAATCGGCAGTCTTGATGACGTCCAGGTTGTGCTCGATCACGATGATGGTGTTGCCCGCCTCGACGAGGCGGGCGAGAACTCCGAGTAGTTTCCGGACATCGTCGAAGTGCAGGCCCGTGGTCGGCTCGTCGAGCAGGTAGAGGGTGTGTCCGGTTGCGCGTTTCGAGAGTTCACGGGCGAGCTTGATACGTTGGGCTTCGCCACCCGAAAGCGTGGGCGATGGTTGGCCCAGGTGGAGGTAGTCGAGCCCGACGTCGGTGAGTAGACCCAGTGGCGCGGCAATTTTGGGATGTGCGGCAAAGAGCTCGGCGGCCTCTGCGACAGTCAAGTCGAGCACGTCCGCGATCGACTTGCCCTTGTAATCGACTCGCAGCGTGGCGTCGTTGAAGCGGCGGCCGTCGCATTCCTCACACTTGACGTACACATCGGCGAGAAAATGCATTTCGATCTTGCGAACGCCATCTCCCTGGCAGGCTTCACAGCGGCCGCCTTTCACATTGAACGAGAACCTTCCCGGCTTGTAGCCGTGGATGCGCGCCTCTGGGAGCTGGGCGAACAAGCTTCGGATTTCATCGAATACCTTGATGTAAGTGGCGGGGTTGCTGCGCGGTGTCCGGCCGATTGGCTTTTGATCGATGTTGATCACTTTGTCGAGTTGTTCGAGCCCGTGTATGGCGCGGTGTTTCCCGATTCTCGGTGTCGCGTTGTTGAATTTTCGGGCGAGCGCGGGGTAGATGGTGTCGTTCACGAGAGTCGACTTGGCGGCACCGGAAACGCCGGTGACGGCGGTCAGTACGCCCAGCGGTAGCTCGACGTCGAGTTCGTCGAGGTTGTTTTCCTCCGCTCCGACGATCTTGATGCTTCCGATCGGTTCTCGTCGCTTCGAGGGTGTCTCGATTTCAGTCCGGCCGGAGAGGTAGGCGCCGGTCAGCGATCGCGGGTTCTTCTCGAGGCTTTTTGGTGTACCGGCGTGAACAATGCGCCCCCCGGCGACGCCCGCACCAGGGCCGAAGTCGATCACGTGATCTGCGGCGCGGATGGTCTCCTCATCGTGCTCGACGACCACGACGGTATTTCCGATGTCGCGCATCCGCGTGAGCGTTCCCAGCAGTCTCTGATTGTCTCGCTGGTGTAGACCGATCGAAGGCTCATCGAGGATGTAGATCACTCCCGTCAATTCCGATCCGACCTGACTCGCCAGCCGGATGCGCTGCGACTCTCCACCGGACAGGGATGGCCCCGCGCGGTCCAATGACAGGTATCCCAAGCCGACCGAAGACAGAAAGTCGAGTCGCGCCCGCACTTCTTTGAGGACTTCCGCTGCGATCTCCGCGGCCGCTCCTTTGAGTTCCAGTTCGGAAAAGTGGCGTCGCGCGTCATCGACGGTCATTGCCGACACTTCGACGAGGGTGCGGCTCTGCTTTCCCTTGCCGAGTTGGACGGCCGCGCTCTCGGGTCGCAATCGCTGCCCGTGACAGCTCGAGCACTGGGCGTTGCCGATCCACTGGGCGTGCCAGCGCTTTGCGCGCTCGGTACTCGCCTGGAGAAAACGCCGCATCAAGCGCGGGATCGCCCCCTCCCAGGGCATGTCGAAGACGCCCTCGCCGGAATCGTCCTCCCATTCGATGGTGAACTCGCGATCGCCGGAGCCGTAGAGCAGGATTTCCCGCTGGCGCTTCGGCAGCTTGCGCCAGGGCCGGTCCATGTCCACGTCCATCGCTTCACAGACTTCCGCGCGATAACCGGTCGTCCAGTTGCTCTTCTCCGAGACGTTGAGCCCCCAGGGCTTGACCGCGCCCTCGTCGATCGACAGAGACTCGTCGGGGACGACGAGTTGGGGATCGATTTCCACGCGGGTTCCCAGGCCGTTGCAGTCGACGCACATTCCCTGTCCTTGCGGTGTGAGTTCGGGAAACGAGATCCCGCAGTCGGGGCAGGCCATCTTCTCCGAGAAGACGCGGTCGGGCTCTCCGTTGATCGACGCGATCAACGTGCCTTGGCCGGTTCGGAGCGCCGTTTCGACAGAGCCCGTCACGCGGGAAGTGATGCTGCTCTTGACTACGACGCGGTCGACGACGACTTCGATCGTGTGTTTGCGGCGCTTGTCGAGCGCTTCCACATCCTCGACGAGGACGATTTCTCCATCCACGCGGATGCGCACGAATCCCGCGCGACGCGTTTCTGCGAGTAACTCGCGGTGTTCGCCCTTTCGGTTGACGAGCAGCGGCGCGAGGATCAGCAGGCGGGTCTTTTCGGGTGCCGATAACAGCTCGCGCGCAATCTGTTGCGCGGATTGACTGCGGACGGGCTGGCCACATTGGTGACAGTGTTGGACGCCCACGCGCGCATAGAGAACGCGCAGGTAGTCCGAGATCTCGGTGATGGTCCCGACGGTCGAGCGCGGGTTGCTGCCCGTGGTCTTTTGCTCGATCGAAATCGTCGGGGAGAGGCCGCGGATCGAATCGTACTTGGGTTTCTCCATCTGGCCGAGAAACTGACGTGCGTAGGCGGAGAGCGATTCCACGTAGCGCCGCTGGCCGTCCGCGTAGAGGGTGTCGAATGCGAGCGAAGACTTCCCGGACCCCGAGACACCCGTCAGCACGACGAGTTTCTTCTTGGGGATCTTGACGTCGATGGAGCGGAGATTGTGCTCCCGCGCGCCGCGGATGAGGATATGAGCGAGTTCCATGGGGCGCGCCATGATAGATCAAATTTCCGTCGGGTCAGGCTTCCCGTGGCACCGGTTCAGCCGGGTGAAGCCCGGCTCTCGTCTGGAGATTTCGGGTTGGCGTCGCCGCTGTGAGTTGCGCGTGGGTTCTGGGGCGTCCGGCTAGCGGGTGGCGAGTCGGCCTTCGACGTAATAGGCCACGGCCTCGCGGGCCGGCGGATCCAGGTCGTCGAAGATCAATCCCACAGATGGACCCTGTTGGCCGATGACCCGGGCGCGCGCCGTGACCATCTGGCCCAGGGGCAGGGGAAAGAGCAGATTCAGCTGGTTGTCGACGACCAGAGGCTCGTTGGTTCGGAACAGACAGCCCTTCTCGGAGAGCGACGTGACAGCACCCATCCAGCGTCGATCGCTTTGGGTGCAGCGCCCGGGGAGCTCGGTCGGCGCCCGTGCCGCCGAGCGGGGCGTGTTCTCGAGGGCCCGCTGGAGTACCGGGTAGAGGTCTTGCAGCTTCGCAGGGCGAGGTACGGCTCCCACCACGCGGCGGTCCTGCCAGGCGCCCCGGGTTCCTCCGGTGAGCAGCACGACAGGGGTCCGCGGCAGGTAGTCCTCCGGGGGAATCCGGTCGATGTGGCGCTCGTCGACGATCCGCAGGTCGGGCTCCCATGAGTCGTCCGCGAAGCGCCCTTGCGTCGCGACCGGAATGATCCGATAGCCGAGGCCCTCCAGAGCGGCCCGGACGCGCTGCGCATAGGCCTGCGGCGCCACGTAGGAGGCGATCATCCGATGGTCCGGTTTCGTCGGTCTTTTCACATCCGCGCTTTTCGGCAGGCCGGGCCTCGAATCTGAGCCCGTTCGGGAAAGCTCTCCCCCCGTGCCGGTTCGGTGTATTCTGTCGCCGTGTCCCCCGTAGCGCCTTCGGACAAGCTGAAGCTGCTGGCGAATGTCGAGCTCTTTTCGGGGTTCTCCGCCAAGCAGCTCGATGCGGCCTCTCGTGTGGCCAGGACGAAGAGCCTCGAGCGGCGCCAGGAACTCTTCCACAAGGGCGATGAGGGCGGCGAGGTCTACATCGTCGCCAGTGGCAAACTCAAGGCCCTGACCACCTCGATGGACGGCGACGACGTCGTTTTCAGCATCCTTGGACCCGGGGAGGTTTTCGGGGAGGTGGCGCTATTGGGCGCGACGCCGCGAACCGCGACGGTGACAGCCATCGAGGACTGCCGACTGCTCGTGATCGACCGTCGCGATTTCATGTCATTTCTGAGGACGAATCCCGAAATCTCGGTGAAGCTGCTCTCCGTTCTCGCGATGCGGCTGAAGCGGGTCAGCGAGCTGGTCGAGGACACCCTCTTCTTGAATCTTCCGCTGAGGCTCGCAAAGAAACTGTTGTCGATGAGCCGCATCTATGGGGATAAGGCAGCCGAGGGGATTCGGATCGATTTGAAACTATCCCAGGAGGAGTGGGGCGATCTGGTTGGAACGACGCGAGAAAGCATCAACAAGCAGGTGCGCAAATGGACCGACGCCGGGATCATTCGAGTCGATGACGGCTACCTGGTGATCCTGAAGCCCATCGAACTCGAGAAGCTCGCAGGGGCCGTAATCTACTAAGCCCGCGCGCCGGCACCCTCGAGCGGGTGCGGGTGTCGCCCGGGGCCGCAGGCGACGGACGGGTTCAGATACCGCCCCTCCCCGCCGCATCAAGTACCGACGCATCGACGCTTGATGCAAAGCTCAGCTTGCCGCGAGGCTGTTAATTCCCTTCTTCGATAACAGGTTCTACGGACGGTACACAGAGCAACTGGGGCTTCCTGACCGTCAAACGTTGTTGCCCGAATGTGTTTTGGATAGACACGTCCCGCTTTTTGAACCTCCCGAACTTCCTGACCGGGTAGCACGTCAGCTTTGCTTCTCCGTTGATGTAGGCCGACGCAGGAACCGTCTTTTCTTTTACCGGAGTTCCGAATCGCGACGGCTGGATCAACTTCACGTCCCGATCGATCCATTGGTCCACGAGATTCACTTCACGCGGCTCGAACCTCGGTGCGCGCCGAGTCCTACTGGACCGATACACCGCGTATTCGTCGATTGGCGCCGCTGGCAGAGCTCTGAGTACGGGGCTCGCGGCCCCGGCTGATTGCTCCTGGGGTGGCGTTATTTCCAGAGTGGGGACGCAGAATTTCTCCCGTCTGGTTCGAAGGTCCAGCGCCAGCTCGCCGAACTGATCCGTCGGAGTGATCTGGTTTCGATCCCGGTTGACCGTGGTAAACAGCGACACCCCGTAACAGGTTAGATGCGTCGAGGGGTTGTTGATGCCCTCACCATTCTTGCTCACCGGGTTGCAGAATAGCTGGGGCCTGGTCA
>JAFDAW010000338.1 GCA_019313605.1 Deltaproteobacteria bacterium | reverse complement strand
GCCGACTCATCGAGTCGAAGGGCCCCGGCGTGATCGCAGGACTCGCGTCCGCGCACGCCAGCAACGAGGACCTCTTCACCTTCCGGCGCTTTCTGGCGGCCTTGGGATCGGAAACACTCGGCGTCGCGGTCGTGCGCGGCAAGTCGGACGATCTGCTCGTCAAGGAAGAGAAGGCGCCCAATGCCGTCGGCGCGCGCGAACTCGGATTTGGCGACGCGCGCACGGTGGTGGATCGAATCGGCAGTGGCGGAGTCGACGCCGTGATCGCGCTCGGACATGATGCGTTGCAGGAAGGCCTGCTCGGCAGCGAAGAGCCGCTCGCGAACCTCGATACAGTGATCGTGCTCGACACGCACGCGTCCGAATTGCAGCGCGTCGCGCACGTGATCGTCCCGGTGCGGCACGCAGCCGAAAAGCTCGGCACCTTCGTCAACGCAGCGCGCCGTGTTCAGCGCGCGGTTCCCGCCGTTGAATCGATGTGGGAGACGTATTCCGACGGAGAAGTGATCGCGAAGCTCGGCGCCGCACTCGGTCTCGAAGGCTTCGATGGAAGTTACGACGCGCGGCAGGTCGCGCGCGATCTCGCTGCCGCGAATCCGGCGTTTGCGGGAATCGATCTCGATTCGGTTGGCGACGCAGGTCGTCCCCTCGCGGATTCGGCCGCTTCGGAGACGGAGCGCTAGATGCCGATCGAACCCATCATCAAGATTCTCTTCATCTTCTCCGTGATGGTGATGGGGCTCGCGCCCATCATCACCTGGATCGAGCGCAAGCAGAGCGCCGTGATGCAGGATCGCATCGGCGCCAATCGCGCGGACCTCAATGGCATCACCATTCTGGGCCTGCTGCACCCGATCGCAGATGTGGTCAAGTTGTTTACCAAAGAAGACATGGTGCCCGACGGGGCGAATCGCGTGATGCACATGCTCAGTCCACTGGTTGCGGCCGTGCCCGCGATCATGGCGTTCGCGGTGATTCCCTTTGGCGGCGTCTACTATTTTGGCGACACCACCCTCAATCTCGTCGGCGCCGACATCGACTGGGGATTGCTCTACATCTTCGTGCTCGGATCGATCGCCGCCTACGGCAACGTCATCGCCGGATGGTCGAGCAACAACAACTGGTCGATGCTCGGTGGGCTGCGCGCCTCGGCCCAGATGATCTCATACGAGGTCACGATGGGCCTGACGGTCGTCGGCGTCTTCATGGTGTTCCAGACGCTGCGCCTATCCGACATGGCGCTCGCGCAGGACACCTCGTTTCGGGTTCTCGGCTTCCTGGACCTCTACTTCGGTTTGAATTGGGGGTGGATCGACTGGATTCGCCTTCCGGCCTGGGGGATCGTCTATCAGCCGCTCGGCTTCCTGATGTTCCTGACCGCGGTCATGGCGGAGAACAAACGCCCGCCGTTCGATCTTCCCGAGGGCGAATCCGAGATCATCGCGGGCTACCACCTCGAGTATTCGGGTATGCGCTTCGGCCTGTTCTTCATGTCGGAGTTCATCGAGATCATCCTGATCGCGGCGCTGACCGCGACGATCTTCCTCGGCGGCTGGGCGGTTCCGCTGCTGTCGACCGATACGATCATCAACGGCATTTCGTCTGTGATGGGCACCGGTTTCGCGACGGGCCTCTGCATCCTGATTCACTTTGTCACCTTCCTGCTCAAGGTCATCTTCATGATCTGGGTGCAGATGCTGATCCGCTGGTCGCTGCCGCGTTTCCGCTATGACCAGGTGATGAGCCTGTGCTGGAAGATTCTGCTGCCGCTTTCGATCGCGAACATCTTCGTGACGGGCGCCGTGCTGCTGTGGGTGAAGGGATGATCGAGCGATGACGGCCGAAACCATTCTCTTTTACCTATTCGGAGGCCTTGCGGTCATCTCGGCGCTGGGCATGGTGCTGAACACCCGCAACACGGTGGCCTCGGTGTTGAGTCTCGTCGTCACGATGGTCTCCCTCGGCGCCGTCTACCTGCTGCTCGAGGCCTATCTCGTCGCCGCGTTCCAGATCATGGTCTACGGCGGCGCGATCGTGGTGCTCTTCCTCTTCGTCGTGATGTTGCTCAATCTCTCGACCGACGAGTTTCCGCCCAGTAAGCAGCGTCTGATCAAATCCGCCTTCGTGATCGCGGGCGTCGCCATCCTGGCTCAGATCCTGATTGCGCTGGGCCACGATCCGCTGTTCGCCACGCCGCCCGAAGCCGTTCCCGAGGGATACGGCGGTTATCGCCAGGTGGGCATCTTGCTCTATACGGATTACGTGCTGCTCGTCGAAATGGCGTCGCTGCTGCTGCTCGCGGCGATCGTGGGCGCATTGATTCTCGCCAAACGGAAGATCGACTGATGCTACCGATGGATCACGTCATCGCCTTGTCGGCCATTCTCTTCACGATCGGTGTGCTCGGAGTCGCGACGCGGCGGAATCTGATCGTAATCTTGATGTCGATCGAGTTGATGCTCAACGCCGTCAACCTGGCGTTCGTAGGTTTCAATCGCATCTGGTCCCAGGTGGACGGTGTAGCTGCGATCGATGGGCAGATCTTTGTTCTGATGGTCATCGCTGTGGCGGCCGCCGAAGTGGCGGTCGGACTGGGAATCCTGCTCGCGATGTTCCGCAACCGGGATTCCGTAAACGTGGAAGAGGTCAACCTCCTCAAATGGTAGACGTCGGCACAGAGAGCGATCTGCT
>JAFDAW010000099.1 GCA_019313605.1 Deltaproteobacteria bacterium | reverse complement strand
CCGCGCGTCAACTTCAACACCATCGTCAGCGCCGGCCAGGAAATTGGCGTCACGATGGACGAGTACATGGATTACGCGCTCGAGGTCAACGACACCAAGCTTCTGTGTCTGTTCTGCGAGATGATCCGGCAGCCCGAAGCCTTTCGGGCCGCACTCGACAAGGCCGCCTCCCGGGGCGTACCCGTGATTGCCTGCAAGGTCGGCCGATCGGAGAAGGCGGCGGCGTTCGCCCAGACCCATTCTGGCGCGCTGGTTGGTAACGATGCCGCCTACCAGGCGGTCTTCGACCACTACGGCGTCACCCGCGTCTACTCGCTCGACGAGATGATCAGTACGGTGGCCATGATGTCATCGGAGCGCCAACCCGGGCCGGGCGGCTTGTCGCTCGTGATCGATTCCGGCGGCGAGCGCGAACTCGTGGTCGATGTTGCGGAAGACGTGGGCGTGCGTTTCGCCGACATCAACGAAGCCACGGCGAGCAAACTCGAGGAGCGATTGTTTCACGCCCTCGAGCCCGTCAATCCGCTCGACGCATGGGGGGACGGATCGGGGGATTGGGATGAGGATCTCACCCACTTCATCACGACCCTGGCGGAGGATCCCGACACGGCGATCAGCGCGATGTCCGGCGAGTTGTCGTTCAACGAAAGCCTCGAAAGCGAATACGGCAAACCGCTCGCCGATGCGTTCGACCGGACCGAAAAGCCGGTGATCCTGCTCGCCAACGTCTCCACGGCTCCGTTCGAAGGTATGGCTCGGGCTCTGACCGACAAGGGGATTCCCGTGCTCGACGGCACGGTGAACGGCCTGAAGGCGATCCGTCACGCCTTCGAGCGCCGCGATCGATTGGCGCTGCCGCCTCGATTGCCGGCGCCGGAGTGCGATCCGGAAGTCGTCGCCCGCTGGCGCGCGCGGCTTGCCGAGGGGGCCGATCTCGACGAAGCGGATGGTTACGACCTGCTGCGCGACTTCGGCGTGCCCGCGCCCGAGTATCGGATTGCCGAAGACGAGGCCGCCGCGGTCGCTGGCGCCGAGGCGCTCGGCTACCCCGTCGTGCTGAAGACCGCGATGCCCGGCATTGCTCACAAGTCCGATGTCGGCGGTGTCGTGCTCAACATCGGTGACGCAGCGTCGCTCGCCGAGGCTTATCGCGACGTCGCGTCGCGCCTCGGTCCGCGCGTGCTCGTCACGCCGATGCTGAAGATCGAAGGTGTCGAGATGGTCATGGGCATGGTGGACGACCCGAACTTCGGTCCCATCGTAATGCTCGGTGCGGGCGGCGTGTTCGTCGAGATCATGAAGGATGTGTGCGCGATCCTGCCGCCCTTCGGTCCCGACGTGGCGCGGCGCGAAATCGAAAAATTGAAGATCCGCCCCCTGCTCGACGGCGCCCGCGGTCGCCCCGCGGTCGACATCGACGCGCTGGCCGACACACTCAGTCGTTTTTCGGCGTTGGTTTGCGCA
Organism: Deltaproteobacteria bacterium; assembly: GCA_019313605.1. GTDB lineage: Bacteria > Myxococcota_A > UBA9160 > UBA9160 > SMWR01 > JACZVU01. The sequence continues at coordinate 9,813 of JAFDAW010000099.1, read as the reverse complement.
CTGCGCGACAGCGTGAAGGAGATTGACGTCAATCCGCTGATTGCTGGCCCCGACGGCTGCATCGCGGTGGACGCTCTGGTCGTTCGCGGCTGACCGTTCGTTTGCGCGGCCGCATGCCCCCAGTTCAACTTTTCTAAAACGGAGGAATTCATGGCTTACGAAACCATCACATTCGAGAAAGACGGGCCGGTCGGCGTCCTGACGCTAAACGTGCCCAAGAAGCTCAACGCGATCAGCGATCAGCTGGTCGGCGAGGTGAACGCCGCGATGGACGTCGCCGAAAAAGACGACGATGTTCACGTCATCGTGTTGACGGGCGCCGGCCGCGCGTTTTGCGCGGGCTTCGATCTCGCCTACGCGCAGGAAGACGAAGCGGTGAATTTCGACAAGCTTCAGACGGGCCTGGCCAGCGACATGGATTTCATCATGCGCTTCTGGCGCTGCCCCAAGCCGACCATCGCAGCCGTGCACGGCTACGCGCTCGCGGGCGGTTGTGAGCTGGCGGTCGCGTGCGACATCACGATCGCCGATGAGAAGACCTTCTTCGGCGAGCCCGAACTGCGCTTTGGCGCCGGTATCGTCGCGATGATCCTGCCCTGGCTCACCGGTCCCAAGCAGGCCAAGGAGCTGATCCTGACCGGCAACGATCGAATCTCCGCCCAGCGCGCGCTCGATATCAACCTGATCAACCAGGTCGCGCCGGAAGGCGAATATCTGAACGTAGCGATGGAGATGGCACGCGGGATGGCGTCGATCGATCCGCTGCCGATGCGCCTGCAGAAGCTGGCGATCAACCGCGCCTTCGAAATCATGGGCATGAATGAGGCGCTGAATACAGCCAGCGATCTCGACGTCCTGATCGAAGGGATCGAGACGCCGGACAGCAAGAAGTTCTCCGAAATCGCCCGCACGGATGGGATCAAAGCCGCACTCAAGTGGCGCGACTCCAGGTTCTAGACGGACGCCAGCGGGCGCCAACGGGGACGTTGTTGAATAGTTGAATTGGGTGCGCACCCAATTCAACTATTCAACAACGTCCCCGTTGTGCTGACAACGGTCTGGCGATGCCCTCCCCACAGCTCGTAAGCGACGCCCCGAACTGACGGCACCCGCACGGGGCCCTCAGTAGCCCAGAGAATGGATTCAGGTCAGCGGGAAAAGTCGAGAGCGAGTCGGCTCAGCTTTCGCCGAGGCGTTTGAAGACATCGTCCGCCGAGGTCGAAGACGCGATGCCGACCGAGTCCGCTGAACTCGTGATCTCGTTCATTGCAGCCTGACATGTAGCCGCAGCGTCGCTGACGCCTCGCGCTTCGAGTTCCTTCGGCATCAGCTTCTCGAAGACGGCGCGAAGTTGCGGGATCGTCAGCTTCCGCGTGTCCAGACCCGCCTCCTTCAGTGCAATGCGAAGCGTTCCACGGGCCGCGAGCCGGTCCATGTCGGTCTTTCCCTCGAGCTTCTCAGCGGCGAGGTCGAAGAGGTCGGCGGCCATCGCGTTAGCCGTCCATCGGTGTGGGAAGGATCACGGCCCGCCGGGTGATCCAGTTCGTGTAGAAGAGCGGCGGAAAGAACGCGAGCCAGAGCACTGCAACAGACGCGATTTCGGTGCCACCGAGAATCGCATCCGTAAACAGCGAGATCGCCTGATCGCCGTTGATGTCGTTGGCAAAAGACAGGTCGCCGAGGCATGCGAGGACCTGGAAGCCGCCGAAGAGAGCGATGAGCAGATAGCGATTTGCGACGATCGGCGGACAGAGCCCGATCCGGGCGCGCTTGGTGGCGTTCTGTCGATAGAGCAGCGCCTCCCAGCCCAGCCAGAAGGATGGTGCCGTATAACCCAACCACTGGACGATGAACCACGGATTGCCGAATGAGTAGTCCACGCTCCCGCCATCGGTCGTCAATACAGTGCCCGCCAGTAGAAAGACCGAGCAGGCTCCGACAATCCAGCCCCCCCAAGCATCATCGGGGCGAAACACCGAGCGAATGAAGAATAGATACGGAAAGACACCAAGGACGAAGGTCCATTCGACCAGAAGGTCGAGCTGGTAAGGCCAGGTGTCGATTTGGAACAGGTTCGGGATGTTGTAGCCCAGGTAGTAGAGGCCTGAGAACGCGAAGTAGAGCCCAAGCAACAGCTCTGGGCGCTCGCCCGTCCGCCGGTGCAGGCGGAGCAGACGCACGCCTGCGACCAGGAAGAAGATACCTGCGGCAATCGAAGCGATGTAGGCGTTTTCTTCCATTTATATTCCCCTGGCTCCTCAGCTCCCGCCTAGGCGTTTGAAGATCTCGTCGGGGGAATTCGAAGCCGACAGGTCGGCTGCGCTCGCAGCACTCGCGATGTCTTTCATTACGGCTTTGCATGTCGCGGCCGCGTCGCTGACGCCGCGCGCTTCGAGTTCCTTGGGCATCAGCTTTTCGAAAACGGCCTGAAGTTGCGGGATGGTCAGATTCTGGACATCCAGACCCGCCTCCTTCACCGCGAGACGCAGCGTCCCGCGGGCCTCGAGCTGATCCATCTCGGAGCTTTCTTCGAGCTTCTCGGCGGCGATGTCAAAGAGCGTGGTTGCCACTGTCTAACTCTCAACCGGCGCCGAAAGGATCTTGGCTCGTTGCGTGATCCAGTTCGTGTAGGAGGAGGGCGGGAAGAAGGCGAACCACAGCACCGCAACGGATGCGATTTCGGTACCGCCGAGGAGCGCATTCGAAAACAGCGAGGCCGTCTGATTGCCGTTGAGGTCAGCCGCATAGGACAGGTCGGCGAGGCACGCAAAGACTTGAAAGCCGCCGAAGAGAGCCAGGAGCAGATAGCGGTTGGCGACGACCGGTGCGCAGAGTCCGATCCGGACGCGCTTTTGGGCGCCCTGTCGGGAGATCAGCGCTTCTCCACACAGCCAGACACACGGAACTGTATAACCCATCCATTGGGTCAGGAACCACGGATTGTCGAATGAATAGACTCCGCGCCCGTCGAGGGCACCCATCACGGTGCCTGCCAGCAGCAGGACCGAACACGCCGCGACCAATACGCCTGCCCAGGTGTCCTCCGGGCGAAAGACGGAGCGAATGAATAGTAGATAGGGAAAGACGCCGAGGATGTAGAGCCATTCGATGGTCCACTCGGCCGAGGTGCTCCAGGAATCGAGTCCGAGGAGGCTCGGTAGGTTAAAGGCGAGGTAGTAGGCGCTCGAGAGTCCGAAATAAAACCCGAGCAATAGCTCCGCTCGCTCGCCGGTTCGGCGGTTCAGGCGGAGCAAGCGAATGCTCGCAACCAGGTAGAAGGCGCTGGCAAAGATCGAGGCTAGGTAGGCGTATTTTTCCATCGTGATCGGTGTCCTCTCCTCAGCTCCCGCCGAGGCGTTTGAAGATTTCGTCGGGAGAATTCGAAGCCGCGAGGTCGGCCGTGCTCGCAGCGCTCGCGATGTCTTTCATTACGGCTTTGCATGTCGCGGCCGCGTCGGCGACGCCGCGCGCTTCGAGTTCCTTGGGCATCAACTTTTCGAAAACGGCCTGAAGTTGCGGGATGGTCAGATTCTGGACGTCCAACCCGGCCTCCTTCACCGCCAGGCGCAGCGTTCCGCGGGCCTCGAGACGATCCATCTCGGAGGTTTCCTCGAGCCTCTCGGCAGCGATGTCGAAGAGTGTGGTGGCCATCGCTTATGTCTCTGCCGGTGTTGGATGGGTCTGGGCTCTTCGCGCGATCCAATTCGCGTAAAATGAGGGCGGGAAGAATGCGAGCCAGAGAACCGCTACAGAGGCGATTTCGGTCCCGCTGAGCAGTCCATTCGCGAGTGCGGTGGAGGCTGCCCCGGTGCTGTTTCCGTGTGCCCACAGGAGATCCGCGGCACACGCGGCGGTCTGGCAGACACCGAACCAGCCGAAGAGCAGGTAGCGGTTCGCGACGATCGTATCGCAGAGCCCCATTCGGACCCGTTTCCGAGCGGCCGCATGAGATGCGAATCCCTCGCAACACATCCAGAAACACGGAATCGTGTATCCGATCCATTCGATCATATACCCCGGATCGTCGATCGAATTGGAAAATTCACCCCATATGCTCGAAATGAATGCACCCGCGAGCAGACAAAGTGTCGCGAGGGTTACCAGGGCCGTCGCCCACGTGCTTCCGGGTCGAAATGCGCTGCGAATGAAGAGGAGATAGGGAATGACGCCCACGGCGTAGACCCACTCGACTCCTTGCTCGAATAGCCGAGGCAGGCCTTCCAGTCCGAAAAAATACGGTGCGTTGTAGAACAGGTACCATTGACCCGTCGTCGCGAAGTAGATCCCGAGCAGGAGTTCCGGGTGCTCGCCTGTTTTTCGGCTGAGCTGAAGCAAGCGGCAGGCTACGATCAGATAGAAGGCACCGGCGGCCATCGAAATGATGTAGGCAGTTTCTTCCATTCTGCTCGCTTCCGATTTTTCAACCTATGGTTTATCGGTGCTTCGCACCGCCACAGATCAATCGGAACGCGGGACTATTGCCTTGAGGGCTTCTCGTTGATCGAGGCGGGTGTCAATCTGCTGATTCTTGATGGTCGCTGTGCGTCCAGCGGTTCAGCAGTGGCGCGAGCGCAAATAGGCTGATTGCGGAGACGATCGCCGCGATCGCGATCTTCCCGAAGACCTCGCCGTAGATCCCCACGGTTTCGATCGGAGCGGGAATTCCGTTTGATCCACCCCCGTCGTGCTCGATCCCCGTGAAACCCGCGATGAAGCCCGCCAGATAGTTGGAAAAAGCGGTGGCCAGAAACCAGGCGCCCATCACGGTGCTTACGATGCGTTTGGGCGAGAGCATCGTGACCATCGACAATCCCACGGGTGACAGGCAGAGCTCCCCTGTGGTCTGGAGCAGATAGCCGAGCAGCAACCACGACATCCCGACCATTCCACGCGAGTCCGCGGTATGCGCACCGTACCAGAACGCGCCGAAGCCGAGCCCCAGTTGAAGTAGGCCCAGTGCAAATTTGACGGGTGTTTTCGGCTCCCAACCCCTCGGGCCGAGAAACGCCCAGAGCCCGGTGAGCACCAGTCCAAATATGAGAATGAAGATCGGGTTCGCGGCCTGGAAGATCGTGGCTTTGATTTCGGAGCCTCCGACGCCCATCCCGACATCGGCTTCGCCGATCACCCATTCCACTTCGGTCTCGCCACTCGCGCGCGCTGCGTCGACGTCGTCGAGCACGATCAGCCGATCGCCGAGCTGACGGCCGAGCTGCTCTTGATTGAGGTCGATCGTAATGGTGGATCCGACCTCCGAGGCCTCGATGGTGCGATCTTCCATGACGCGGTCGACATTGCGGTCCGTGAAATTGTTCACGGAGCTGCCCGCCTGCTCGAAGAACGACCAGAAAAGCATCGAGTAGAACAGCAGGACCAATACGACGAACAAGCGCTGGCGTTCGACGGTATGCGATCGAAATGCCTCGGCGAGGAGTGAGATCATCGCTGCACCGCCGAAAAGGAACAGCAGCCAGCCTGCGATCTGATTGCGCTGTACGAGCAAGGCGAATATGGGGATGGCGATCACGATACCCAGATAGACCGCGTAGTCGGTGCGGAGCGCACCTGCAATTTTTCGGGTGAGGGCGCTGGGATCGGGTGGTGCGCCGGCTTCGGGGGGCAACCCGCCCCGGGCGAGCGCGACGCATGCGATGATGCCGCTGGCGGCCAGCGCGATTGCCACGGCCGCGTTCACCGCGAGCTGCAGTCCGCTGTCCTGCAGAAACAAGAGTGCGACCGATGTGCTGAGCGCACCGGCGAGAATCAGGAGCTGCGTCACTCGGATCGGAGCCACGAAGACCGCGAGGCCGATCAGCATCCCGATCGTTGCGAGCCCGAAGCCGTAGTGCCAGCCGTAGGTTTCGCCGATGTAGCCGCAGATCAGCGGTGACATCGCGGCGCCGAGATTGATCCCCATGTAGAAGATCGTGAATCCGCCGTCGCGTCGCCGGCTCGCATCCGGATAGAGGGTGCCGACCATGGTGGAGATGTTGGGCTTGAAAAAGCCATTGCCGCAGATCAACAACGCGAGCGCAACAAAGAATGCCGTCTCGTTCTGGATCGTCATCAAGAGATGCCCCGCGGCCATCAGCAGGCCACCGATCACGACCGCACGCCGCCCGCCGAGCAGTCGGTCTGCGAGCATGCCGCCGATGAAGGGCGTCGCGTAGACCAGGGCCGTGTAGGCGCCGTAAACCGCGTAGGCCTGGGAGTCCCCGTAACCCAGGAAACCCTTGATCATGTAGAAGACCAGCAGGGCGCGCATCCCGTAATAGGAGAAGCGCTCCCACATCTCTGCGAAGAAGAGCGTAAACAGGCCGGTCGGATGCCCGAAGAGCGTCGGGTAGGCGGGCGGCGGGCTCGTGGCGGTCATGGGCCTCCGGATAGCGGGGGGGCCACCTTCTGCTCATTCGGGCGGCGCGAGCGATGATTAGCACCCACAGCCGGGATTTCGCACCTCTGACCCAGCCGGGCCCCCGATTTTCGGATTCCGGGTGCGCCTTCGATGTGCAGGCGACTTGCGGGTGGTAGCGAAAGAATTGCTTGGCGATCCGCAATTGGTGATTGACTGCAGGTTGTTCGGCGGGTGATGATGTTCCCTCGCGGGTAGGAACGACCGCCGCTCGAGCCGTTGCCGCTCTACGTTATTCACGGTCGCTGCGCTGTCGGGCGACCGGATGCTCCCGGCGACCGCCACGCGAAGCAGGAGGAAATGGTGTCGACATCTCTCGTATTGACGGTGATCGGTCCCGATCGGCCTGGCTTGGTGGAGTCCCTCTCGCAGGTGGTGGCCAGCCACCAGGGCAGCTGGTTGGAGAGCCGGATGGCGCGACTCGCGGGGCAATTTGCGGGGATCTTGCGAACGAGTGTTCCCGAAGAACAGGTGGACGCGCTCACCCAGGCCCTTCAATCGCTGGAGCCCGATGGCCTTCATGTCGACGTCGCGCGCAGTCAACCCACGCCTCTCGCCTCCGATGTGCGAGAACTCCGACTCGAGATCATCGGCAGCGACCGACCCGGAATCGTGCACGAGATTTCGGAGGCTCTCGCAGATCGGGGCATCAATGTCGATGAACTGCGCACTGAAATCATGAGTGCGCCGATGTCCGGCGAACTGCTCTTTCTCGCCAACGCAGAACTCATGGTTCCGGTAGACCTCAGTCTCGACTTGTTGCGCAAGGATCTCGAGGCGCTGGCCCACGAACTGATGATCGACGTCGATCTCGACGAACCGCTCTGAGCAGGGCCTCTGCGATCGTGGGCCGGGAGGGAACGGAGCTTTCGCGCCACTGGGCGCTCGATCCCGAAATCACCTTCTTGAATCACGGTTCATTCGGTGCGTGCCCGCTGCCCGTACTCGACGCGCAGCGCCGGGTGCGCGAGCAGATGGAGCGGGAGCCCGTTCAGTTTCTGACCCGGGAGGCGCCGCCGCTGCTCGCGGAGGCTAGCGAGGTGCTGGGGCAATTCATCGGCGCGTCACCCGAAGGCCTGGCCTTCGTCCCCAATGCCACCACGGGCCTGAACGCGGTGTTGCGATCGCTGTCCCTGGATGCGGGCGACGAACTGCTCGTCACCGATCACGAATACAATGCCTCGCGCAACGCGCTCGAATACACAGCCGCGCGCGACGGCGCACGTGTCGTTGTGATCTCGATCCCGTTTCCGGTTGCGAGCGACGAATCCATCTGCGAGGCCGTACTGCGCGGTGTGACTTCGAGGACCCGCCTCGCTCTACTCGATCACGTGACGAGCCATACTGCCCTCGTCCTGCCGATCGGGGAGTTGATCGGCGAACTCGAGGCGCGGGGTGTCCAGGTGTTGATCGATGGCGCCCATGCGCCCGGCATGCTCGATCTCGATATCGACTCGCTGGCGCCATCGTATTACACGGGAAACTGTCACAAGTGGATCTGCGCACCGAAAGGTGCGGGCAGTCATCAGCCACGGCGCCAATGCGCCGGTGCCGAGGTCCGAACGTTTTCGCGCCGAGTTCGACTGGATGGGAACCAGCGACCCGAGCGCGGCGCTCGCTGTGCCCGAGGCCATCCGCTTTCTGGGAGGCTTGCTCCCAGGTGGATGGGATGAGGTTCGCGCGCGCAATCGCGCACTCGCACTCGAGGGTCGGCGCCTGCTGGCCGACGCATTGCGGGTCGAGATGCCGTGCCCGGCGGAGATGATCGGGAGCATGGCTGCGATTGCGCTGCCGGCCTCGAGCCGCTTCCCGATCCCCGAAAACACTCACGCCTTCGGGCCGAATCCTCTGCACGACGCGCTCTTCCGCGACCACCGGATCGAAGTCCCGCTGCCGCTCGACCCGGCGGGCAAAACGCGCATGGTTCGCGTATCCGCGCAGATCTACAACACCCGAGGTGATTACGAGAGGCTCGCGGAAGCACTCCTGGCCTTGTTGTGATCGCGCTGCCATTCGAGCAGGGCAGGTAGCACGATCAGCGTGCACACGATGGTCAGGACCATTCCAATGCTGAGGACGATGCCCAGGCTCGCCATTCCGCGATGAGAAGATAGAGCGAGGGTGCCGAAGCTCACCGCTGTCGTCACTGCGCTGTAGAAGACCGCGCGGGCGGTGGTTGTTGCGAGCAATTCTTCGTCGCTGCTCGCGATGGATTTGGAGCGGTGGACGAGGTGGATGCCGCTGTTCGCGCCGACGCCGATCAGCAACGGGATGACGATCACGTTGGCAAAGTTGAAGGGCAGATCGAGCAGGACCATGGTCGCGCAGGTGAGGAGCGAACTCAAAATCAGCGGAGTGAGTACGAGCAGGACATCGGAAATTCGCCGCCAGAGCAACCAGAGCAGCAGCGAAATTGCGATCAGCGCGTAGGTGAGCGCCTGCTGGAAGGACGATTTTGTGGCGTTGGCGAATTCGACGAGGTTGATGGCGACGCCAGCTGCCTCGGGTGCAACTTCTTGCACCTCGGCCACAAATCGCGAGAAGGCCATCTCGTCGATCAGCGATTCGCGCGGATAGACTTGAATCCGGGCGCTTCCGTCGTTCGCGATCATTCTTCGGACGAGTCGCGCGGGAAGGTCGGTCAGCGCAACCTCCCCCGGTTCGAGTGCGTTTCGAAGGCGCACCATCTGGTCTGCAAAGCCCGACAACAAGATCGCCTCCAGGTTCGCGAGCGCGATCTCGGCGTTGCCATTCTCTTCGATCTTCTGGAGGAAGTTCGCCAACTCATTGCGCAGCACTCGCATGCTGTCGAGAAGCGGAGAATCACCGTCTACGGCTTCGGTGTGGCCTAGATAGGCGTGCAACTCCCTGAGTGCCAAGATTTGTTCTTCGATCGATTTCGGATCGGATTCCTTGGTCGATGCGCTGGGCGAGGGGAAGAAATATCCAATGTCCGTGAGAATCTCGCGTTTTTCGTCCTGCTCGGATGGAACGTAGTCGGCCAATGTCAGCGTGTGCGCCACGCTCCCGAGTTCTTCCAGCCGATCGGCGAGCTGCTGCGCGGATTCGAGATCCGGTGCGAGCGCGTTGAGGAACCACGGAGACGCCATCCCCGACTGGTTCAGCAGATCGTTGAAGGCCTGAACGGACTCGGTGCCCGCGTCGCGCATGTTGATGACGTTCTCATCGAAGCGCGCTTGCGGTAGTAGGATGAGTGCGCCGATACCGGCGACCGCTGCCAAGCGGCGCACCCAGCCGCCGTGGCGATCGAGGTGGGTCCACCATCGGTCCCGAAAGCCCAGCCCACTCAACGACCTTTCGCGCTCCGATGGAGCCAGCCAGGTGTAGAGCAGCGCGGGGATCAGCGTCAGGGTGATGAAAAGGATGATGAACATCCCGGC
>JAFDAW010000337.1 GCA_019313605.1 Deltaproteobacteria bacterium | reverse complement strand
CCCAGCAGTACGCTCACGTCGTCGCTGAATGCATTGGCGGTGACGAGATCGGGAATGTGGTCGTCGTCGAGGTCGGCAGCGGCGACGGAGACAGGGAAATCGCCCGTCGCGAAGGCGACCGCGGCCTGGAAGCTGCCGTCGCCGTTGCCCAGCAGCACGCTCACGTCGTCGCTGTCGAGATTGGCGGTGACGAGGTCGGGGATCGTGTCGTCGTCGAGATCAGCTACGGCGACAGAACGGGGGGAATTGCCCGCCGCGAAAGAGACGGCCGCCTGGAAACTGCCATCGCCATTACCCAGCAACACGCTCACGTCGTTGCTGTCTCTATTGGGGGTGACGAGGTCAAGGATCGTGTCGTCGTCGAGATCGGCCACGGCGAAGTGGACGGGCCATTCGCCCCCAGCAGTACGCTCACGTCGTCGCTGAATGCATTGGCGGTGACGAGATCGGGAATGTGGTCGTCGTCGAGGTCGGCAGCGGCGACGGAGACAGGGAAATCGCCCGTCGCGAAGTTGGCGGCACCCTCGAAGGTCGGACACAGCCCTCCCGCACCCGCATCGCTGGTCACCACAAGCGCGGCCAGTAAACCCATCAGGCCGAGATAATGTGTGCCGAACGCGCGGCCAATCCGATCGCGACGCAAGAAAACTGGAAATCCGACGAGAGTCCACAGACTAAGCAAGCGCACGGCATCCCTCCATCCACCATCCGTACCGCACCCTGCCCTCACCAGCTCAGAAATGCAACAGAAATCAGCAGCCAGTTCCGACGGTGGGTACGCTGTTCGAACTGTGCCTATCCTCCTCTGTCGAACGGGTCTTCGTCAAGAGAAATCTCAAGAGATGGCGGCGTTCTAACTATTGACCGTAGAATCAGTGTGTTACGGGGTTCTGCGACGCGTCGTGGACGGGAGCGATCGAAGCTTTATGCGATGAGTGAGTTGCGGCGAGGAGTTTCTTCTACCGCCCCAGCCCCGCACCTCGCAGCTTCGCAAGCGTGAGCAGCAAGCCGGCGCCGGCGACGAGCATCAGCCAGCTCGCGGGCTCAGGCGCGAACTTGATCTGCAAAATCCCAATCGCTCCCGGCACCAGCCGGCACCAGGGCGACACTCCGACGAGTCAAGGATGGTCTAAGTGATTGATCTAAATGGAGCGCGAGACCGGGCTCGAACCGGCGACCCTCAGCTTGGGAATGTGACGGGGGCCGCGAAACTGCTCTGGTTTTCGTCTTATGAGCGGAAATAGGGGTCTTTAAGGGCAGTTAAAGCAAATCCCATAGGCGGGACCGGCATGTCGCCAGCAGCGTCTCAGACCGGGTGAATCGGATCGCCATCGGACGCTGTTTCCGGGCAGTACTCGCGAAAGCCCCGCGCTCTGTCGCCCGGGCCCACAAGGTCTTGCGCTCCTCGATCTCCTTGAGATCGTTCGCCACGAACCGATCAGATCAGGCCGTTTCGGTCCGTTGCGCGAGAATTTCCGGTCCGTACAATCCGATGCCCGTCCCGTTTACAGATGATCGGCATTCTGTTCTCTGGCGGTCTACAAGCCGAGAGGAAACCGTGAGCCACGCAACCATCAAAACGATCTCTATGACAATGACGCTGCTGGCCAGCTTCGTCGGGGTAGCGTCCGCAGCGCAGAAACTCGATCGCACGGCCTTGCCAATTCTGGAGCCCGAACGACCGACCTACAGTGAGTTGGATGTACGGAACGCAGAAGCGCCGCCCCGGTTCGAGGTGACGACACCCGAGAATGCCCCCAATGTTGTCATCGTGCTAATCGACGACATCGGGTTCGGCGGTCCCAGCACTTTCGGCGGGCCGATCGAGACGCCGACCCTCGACGCTCTCGCGGCGGCTGGCCTCCGGTACAACAACTTCCATACCACGGCCCTCTGCTCACCAACAAGGAATGCGCTCAAGACAGGTCGGAATCACCATACAACCAACACGGGCTCGATCATGGAGACCGCGACAGCCTTTCCCGGCAATACCGGACAGGTTCCAAACAGCGTCGCGCCACTGGCCGAAATGCTCCGGCTGAACGGCTACAGCACGGGCGCGTTCGGTAAGTGGCACGAAACCGCTGCATGGGAAACCAGCGTATCTGGCCCGTTCGATCGCTGGCCCACACATCAGGGCTTCGACAAGTTCTACGGGTTCATCGGGGGCGAGACAGATCAGTGGTACCCACTCGTCTACGATGGTGTCACCAGGGTCAGCCCACCGGAAATGGAGAACTACCACTTCACCACCGACATGACCAATCAGGCGATCAACTGGGTAAAGGCTCAGCAATCGATGACGCCGGACAAGCCCTTCTTCGTGTACTACGCCACCGGCGCAGTACACGCACCGCACCATGTTCCCAAGGAGTGGGCGGACAAGTACAAGGGAAAGTTCGACCAGGGCTGGGACCAGACTCGGACGGAGACAACAGAACGCCAGGCCAAGATGGGCATCATCCCTGCTAGCACCAAGCTGGCTGAGAAGCCGGAAGACATCGTGGATTGGGACACGCTGCCCGCCGACGAGCGTCGCCTTTTCGCCCGCCAGGCGGAAGTATTCGCTGGTTTCCTCGAACAGACCGATCACGAGGTCGGGCGCTTCGTCGAGGCGTTGGAAGAAATCGGCGAAATGGACAACACGCTCTTCATCTATATCGCCGGTGACAATGGAACCAGTGCCGAAGGCGGGTTCGTCGGTATGTACAACGAGATGACCTACTTCAACCAGGTAACCGAGAAAGTGGAGGACCTCATCCCGTTGATCGACGAGTGGGGCGGCCCAGAGACCTTCCCGCACATGGCGGCCGGTTGGGCTGTCGCCTTCGACGCGCCTTTCTCATGGACCAAGCAGGTCGCCTCTGACTTTGGCGGCACCCGCAACGGCATGGTCGTTCACTGGCCAAAGGGCATCACCGAGAAGGGCGGGCTGCGTAGCCAGTTCGGTCACGTCATCGACATCGCGCCCACCATTTTGGAAGCCGCAACGCTCTACACCTTCAACGATGAAAAGGCCAAAGAGCGGCACACCACACAGTATTTCGAGATGTTCGGGAACCGGGCGATCTATCACGATGGCTGGCTTGCACGCACGCTCCATCGTGCACCGTGGCAGACCAGCAAACAGAAGCCGCTGGAATCCGATACCTGGGACCTCTACAACGTCCGCGAAGACTTCAGCCTCACCGAGAATCTGGCCAGTGCGCAGCCCGAACGGCTGGATGAGCTGAAGGCGTTATTCATGGCGGAAGCGGAGAAATATCACGTTCTGCCCATCGACGACCGAACGGTCGAGCGCGTGAATGCTGCCATCGCAGGACGCCCGGACCTGCTCGGTGATCGCAAGTCCCTCATTCTCTACGACGGGATGAACGGC
>JAFDAW010000098.1 GCA_019313605.1 Deltaproteobacteria bacterium | reverse complement strand
GAATCGAGGATTTCGCGGGCGCCGTCGAGATCGCCTGTGGTCAGTTTGGAGCGCGCCTCGAGAATCTTGATGAAGGTGCCGAGCACGTCTTTTGGATCGGCTCCACCGACCCATCCGAGCGGGTGTTCGTTGGCATCCTAATCGCGAACCACGTAGCCCAGGCTTTCGAGCAGCGCGATCTCTTCGGGTGGGGCGACTGCGTTGGGCACGACGGGCAGGGCGTCACTCAGGTGTGCTTCCAGCGCGGCGTCGAGTTCTTTCAACTTCGCGGGATGGTTCGCAGCTAGATCGTTGAGCTCGTCTGGGTCTGCGTCCAGCGCGTAGAGTTCCGGTCGAACGGTTCGCAGGTATTTGTATTCGCTCGTTCTCAGTCCGAGCACTGGGCTCCAGCCATAGGCGAGCTGGGTCTCGAGGGTTTCGACGTAGGCGTCGAGTCCATCCTCGCGCACCCCTGCAATCCACGGCCGCAGATCCTGGCCCGTCGTGCGCTCGATCGCGGGGAGCCCGGAGAGGCTCAGGATGGTCGGTGCCACGTCGACCAGCCGGACCTGAGAGTCGACGACACGACCGCGCGGTACCGCCGGGCCCTTGATCAGGAGGGGAACTTTCTGGGTGGCGTCATAGACGGTGAGGGTGTGGGTGAGTTCGTCGTGCTCACCCAGGCTTTCGCCGTGGTCACTGGTGACGACGAGGAGCGTGCGGTCAGCCGAGAACTTCCGATTCAGCATGCGCAGGAGCCGGCCGAGTTCGGTATCTGCGAAATAGATTTCGCCCGCGTAGAGCGGAGGAAAGACCTGCTTCGCGTACTCGAGGGTGCCGATTTCTTCGGGGCTTCCGGTAGGGGCGCTTTGCTTGGGACGAAAGCCTCGCGGAGGATCGTAGCTTCCGTGGGGATCATAGAAGTGGACCCAGAGGAAGAAGCGATTCGGTGCCGACTCCAGCCAGTGAAGTGTCGCATCGACGACTTCGTCGGCGCTTCGCTCTGCGTAACCACCGGTCGCACCTTCGATGTTGCGGCGAAATCCCATGCGGTCGTCATAGGTGTCGAAGCCGCGGGCCAGTCCATAGCGTCGGTCGAGTACGACGGACGATATGAAAGCCGCAGTCTCGAAACCGTGCGCTTGGAATTGCTCGGCGAGTGTCGGGATTCCATCGTCGAGGCGAAATTTCGCGTTGCTATGAACGCCGTGCAGTGTCGGATCGAGCCCGGTCATGATCGAGGCGTGCGAGGGCATCGTCATCGGCGTGGGCGAAATGGCGGTCTCGAAGCGAACTCCGCCCGCCGCCAATCGATCGAGGGTGGGGGTGCGCGCCAATTTCGAGCCATAGCTTCCCACGTAATCCGCGCGCAGCGTGTCGATCGTGATCAGGACGACGCGTTCGGGTCGCTGGCTCTCTTCGATCGCGGCGATTCGCGCTGGGGGCGGCGGAGCGGTCGCGCACGCGCCGAGCGAGAGCAGCGCGAAATACGCGCAGATGGAGCGAGCGATGAATCGGTTGCTGTGGGATCTGGGCATGTGGGCAGCATACCGCGTGAGCGGTTCGAACGAACGCGGTTGGCGGTCAGGCGCCCGTGGCTTCGGAGCGCAGCGCCAGCCGCGATGGTGCGAGCATCTCGGGTGTGATTCCCAAGGTCTTCAGGTCTTCGGGTAGTGCGCCGTCTGCGATCAACGAGGTGGCGGCTCGCGCCGCAGACGGGGCCGTCATGATTCCAACCCCTCCCTGGCCCGCGAGCCAAAAGAAGCCAGAAACCTCGGGATCCATTCCGATGACCGGCACGCGGTCTGCGACGAAGCTACGCAGGCCCGCCCAGCTGTGCTGGACGTGCCGAATCTCCAAGGTCGTTGCGCGCATCACGCGATCGACTGCAACCGCGATATCGAGTTCGTCCGGTGTGATGTCGCAGGGAGGGAAAGGGGTTTCATCACAGGGGGACGCCAGCAGCTGCGCGCCTTCGGGCTTCAGATAGAAGGCTTCGTCCGCGTCGACTACACACGGCCATTGCGCGATGGTGGCTCCGGCCGGAGGCTCGAAGGTGATTGCGGTTCTTCGAAGCGGAGCGAGTCCGATGGGTTGCGCACCGGCCAGCGCGCCGATTTCGTCCGCCCAGGCGCCTGCCGCGTTGACGATCACGCGCGCGCGATAGTGGGTGTCGCCCGCACAGACCTCCCATGTGCCGCCGGTCGAACGCAGGCCTGTCACCCCGGCGCGTGTGGTGAGGTTGCCACCACGCGCGCGAAAGCCGGCCAGATACGCTTCGAGCAAGCCCGCCACGTCGATGTGAAGCGCTCGCTCCTCCACGACACCCAGCGCAATCTGATCCTCGCGCAACACGGGGCACATCAGCAGCGCTTCGGCGGTGCTCACTTCCGAGAGATTGACCCCGTCGGCTGTGACGCGCTTCGCGTGTTCCACGAGCCGTTGAACCTGCTCGGAGCGCGCGATCCAGAGCACCGAACAGCGCTGTGCGAGTGGATGTTGCGCGAAACCCTCGGGAGAGTCTTCGAGGAACGGGCGCGCCGCGTGAGTCAGCAACCGAACCACGCGATTGCCGTAGCTCTCGAAGCTGAATGCGGCGGAGCGCCCGGTGGTGTGGTGGCCTGGAAGGGGCTCTTGCTCGAGCAGGAGCGTTCGTCCGCGCGATTGCAGTTCATAGGCGGCCGAAGCTCCGGCAATGCCCGCGCCGATGACCGCGAAGTCGTAATCCTGCAATTCGTCAGCCTCCGAGCGCGCCGATCATGAACCGGCCGCGCGCTCGTACATATCCAGTAGCACGATAGCCGCTGTGAGAAACGCAAGCCCAGCGCCGATCGCGGCCGTCCAGCCCGCGATCCGGTGTCTTGTGAGCGCGCGATTCGAAGCGAGTGGCGCGTCGGGAAGGTGGGTCAGCCGATTGCGGTTGGGGTGCATCTTGCGGCTGAGGATCAGCGCGGTCAGTCCGCCGACGATCATCGCGAACACACAGACCTCGTGAATCCGCAGGGTCAGAACGGCTTGTCCGCTCCATTCGGAGAGTCGCTCGCGGCCGAACCAGAGCAGCTTCAGTGGATAGGCGCCCAGGAAGCAGGTGACGAGTGTCGCCGCGGTCTTCATGCAGCGGCGATGCGCGGATAGATTGCCGCGTCGAATGCTTCGAATCCCCACCGCGACCAGAGCGGTGACGGCGAGCAGAATGACGATGGCGGCGGTCCAGAAGATCAAGCTTGGATTCATCGGTTGTCCATTCGAAATGACCGCTGGCAGTATAACGAGGGCATTTCGGGCCCCGTTGCGATTCTCGGGCGCGATACCCGCCCGATGCCGGCCGTGATACGATTGCGGGATGGCCCGATTCCCCGTCAAACCGCAGTTTTGTTCGTTTTTCGCGCTGTTCGCATTGGCGGCGGCGGGCTGCAACTCGGACGCGCTGGAAGCCATGGAGGGGATGCCGCCGAGCGTCGTCGAGATCGCTCGCGTCGAGTCTCGCCTCTTCTCGGAGCGCGTCCATGTTGTCGGCCAACTTGCGGCCGCCGAGTCTGTGGTCATTCGGCCCGAGGTAGCGGGCATCGTCGAGTCGATCGAGTTTCAGGAAGGCCAGCGGGTTTCCGGGGGCGATGTGCTCTTCGTTCTCCGTTCGGAAGAGCAGCGCGCGGCTCTGCGCGAAGCCGAAGCGCTTCGCGTGCTCGCTGCCGACGTTTTCGCGCGCACGGAGAAGCTCTCGAAAGTCAGGGTTTCAGCGGCCTCCGAGCTCACCCAGGCCCGCGCCGGCGTGGCTGCTGCGGAGGCGGTGGTCGACCTCGCGCGCGTGAACCTCAAGCGGACGCGCGTTCTCGCTCCGTTCGACGGTGCACTGGGCGCGCGATCGGTTTCACCCGGAGATTGGGTCGACGTGGGCGCTGATCTCGTCCAGATCGACGCCGTCGATCGACTACAGCTGCAGTTTTCGCTGCCCGAAAATGCGATCGCGTTGGCCGAGCCCGGCCTCGAAGTGACCGCCCGGGTGGCCGCATATTCCGATGAAGGCTTTACGGGCGTGGTTTATTTCATCTCGCCCGCCCTCGACCAGGACAGTCGTCGCCTCGCGCTGAAGGCCTGGGTGCCTAATGAAGAGGGTCGACTGCGGCCCGGAATGTTTTCGCGCGTCGAATTGGAAGTCGAGCGTACCGAGCAGGCCGTGGTCATTCCGGAGGCGGCAATCGCGAACGATGCGACCGGCTCCTACGTCTGGAAGGTCAATCCCGAAAGCGTCGCCGAACGCGCCGCGGTCGAACTGGGTACGCGCCGCGACGGTCAGGTCGTAATCGTCTCCGGACTCACCACCGGCGATACGATCGTAACCAGCGGAACCCACAAGGTTTATGAGGGCGGCAGCGTTCAATCGCCTGATGCTGTTCCCGCTGTCTCCGGAACGCCCTGATGCGCTTGTCCCAGATCTGTATCGATCGCCCGGTGCTTTCGATCGTGATGTCGCTCGTGATCCTCGTATTCGGGATCATTTCGCTCGGGCGCCTTCCCTACCGCGAGCTTCCAGACGTCGACAACCCTGTCGTCTCCGTGATTACCATCCTGCCCGGAGCTGCACCCGAGGTGATGGAAACCTCGATCACCCAGGTGATCGAAGACGAACTCGTCAGCATCGAGGGGATTCGCCACATCACCTCGGTGAGTCGCGAAGAAACCTCGATCATCAATCTGGAGTTCGAACTCTCTCGCGATCTCAATGTGGCTGCGTCCGACGTTCGCGATCGGGTCGCTCTTGCCAGGAGCGGTCTGCCAGACGAGGTGAAGGCACCGATCGTTTCGAAGTCGAACTCGAGCGGCGGCGGACTGATCTGGATGGACCTGAGCGGCGGCGGGCTCAATCAGATCGAGTTGACGACTTTGGTCGAGACGCAAATCGAAGATCGCCTGACGAAGCTGCCGGGCGTTGCGACGCTGAATGTCGAAGGGGAGCGCCGTCTGGCGATCCGACTCTGGATCGACCACCACCGGCTCACTGCGCGCGGACTCGTCGTTGCGGACGTCACCGAGGCGTTGCGGCAGGGCAATGTCGATATTCCTTCGGGCCGGGTGGAGAGCGTCGATCAGGAGTTCAGTGTGCGAACTCCGGGCGAGCTGCGCTCTGCCGAAGATTACAACAATCTCATCATCGCAAATTTCGACGGCAAACCCGTACGGATTCGCGACATCGGAAAAGCGGTCGTGGGTGCCGAGAACGAGCGGTCGCTCGTGCGGGTCAACGGTGAGGTCGGCCTCGCGATGGGAGTCGTCAAGCAATCGAAGGCCAACGCGCTCGACGTTGCCCGCGCGGTCAAGGCCGAGGTCAAGCTCATCAAACAAGACCTGCCCGAGGGCGTGAGCTTCAAGCCGGTCTGGGATCAGAGCATCTTCATCGAAAACTCGATCCACGATGTCACGGTGACCATCTTCTATGCGATCGCTCTGGTGCTGATCGTGATCTTCATTTTTCTGCGCTCGCTGCGGGCAACGCTCATTCCTGCCCTCTCGATTCCGGTTTCGGTCGTGGGAACCTTCGCGCTACTCCACTTCATGGGTTATTCGATCAATATCCTCACGCTGATGGGGCTCACGCTCGCGATCGGACTCGTGGTCGACGACGCGATCGTGGTACTCGAAAACGTGAGCCGCTGGATCGAGGAGGGAACGCCGCGGCTCGAGGCGACCCGACGCGGCATGGCCGAGATTTCTTTCGCCGTGGTGGCCGCGAGCGTTTCGGTGATCGCCGTCTTCATGCCGCTCGCGTTCATGACGGGTACGACGGGGCGATTGTTCCGAGAGTTTGGCGTCACCGTGGCTACCGCGGTGGCGATTTCGGGATTCGTCGCACTCACACTGGCGCCAACGCTCTGCGCGCGTGTACTGCGCACCGAATCGCGCGATGCGGGGTTTTCGCTTCGCCTCGGGCAGGCCGTCGATCGGATGCGGAATGCCTACGCGCGGGGGTTGGGGGTTTCGTTGAAGGTGCCGTGGATCGTCGCTGCGATCAGCGTCGCATGGGTTGCGCTCGGATGGTTGCTGTTCGCCAAGATCGATCGGGAGTTCGTGCCGCTTTCGGATCGCGGCAGCATCATGGTCTTCTCGAATGCGCCCCAGGGCAGCACGATGGAGTACACGAATCGCTATCACATGGAGGTCGAGCGGCAGTTACTCGAAATTCCCGAAATCAGCTCATCTGTGGCTCTCGTCGCGCCCGCCTGGGCGGGCCCGGCGGTCGTCAATCGGGCGATTGTCTTCTCCTCTCTCGTCCCGCAAAATGAACGCGAGCGAAGCCAGATGGAGATCGTCGACTCCCTCTATTTTCAATTTTCGCAAAACCCCGGAATCGAAGTCTTTCCGATGAACGAGCCGACACTCAGTATCGATTGGAATTCGTCGCCGGTTTCCATCGTCGTTACGGGACCTAAGATTTCGAAGGTGGCCGCTTATGCGGATGAAATCGTCCGGCGGGCTCGAGAGATTCCCGGACTCGTCAACTTGCAGAGCGATCTCAAGCTCAACAAGCCGCAGCTGATCGTTCACGTCGATCGCGAACAGGCGAGTGATCTGGGTGTATCGGTTCGCGATGTGGCGTCGACCCTGCAGGTGCTGCTGGGAGGTGCCGAACTCTCGACCTTCAAGATGCACGGTGAAACCTACGAGGTGATTGCGCAGATCGATCGCGCTGACCGTGCAAATCCCACTGATCTCTACGGTCTCTATGTGAGGTCGGAGTCGGGGATCATGGTGCCGCTCGCTTCCGTCGTCACCATCGAAGAAACGGTGACCTCGTCGGGTCTTCCCCACTACGATCGACAGCGCGCGGCCGGGATATCGGGCAATCTCCTCGAGGGTGTTCCGCTCGGAGAAACGCTCGATCAGTTGAAAGCGATTGGGGAAGAGGTGATCCCTGTGGACTCGGGCTACCGGGTTTTATTCTCCGGTTTGTCCGAACGCTTCTACCAGTCGGCAAACGCGCTGGCGTTTGCGTATCTGCTCGCCGTCGTGATGGTCTACCTCGTGCTCGCCGCCCAGTTCGAGAGTTTCGTCGATCCCGCGACGATTCTCGTCGCGGTCGCACTGTCGTTCACGGGTGCACTGTTGGCGCTTGAGTCGACAACATTCATCAATAAGTGGTTTGGGACTCAGCTACCGCAATACACGCTCAATCTCTTCAGCCAAATCGGACTCGTCATGTTAGTGGGCCTGGTCACCAAGAATTCGATCCTGATCGTGGAGTTTGCGAACCAGCTGCGCGAGCGAGGCGCCGAACCGTTCGAGGCGGTTGCGCAAGCTGCGCGCACGCGCTTCCGCCCCGTACTGATGACGGCGCTCTCGACGATTGCGGGCATTCTGCCGATCGCAATCGGGATGGGCGCGGGCGGTGAGGCGCGCGCGCCGCTGGGTGTTGCGGTGGTCGGGGGCATGGCATTCTCGACGCTGCTCACGATCTTCGTCATCCCCAGCGTCTACCTCGGTTTCGCACACCTCGAGATCCAGTTCGCCGCTCGCTCTGCTCGGCGCGCCCAACGCTCGGACGCGGGTGGCGTGGGCGGGCTACCGGTTGGGGCCTCGGGCCGTTCACTCAGTTAGGTGTCGTCGGTGCCGCTAGCCTGGTCACGCGGAGAGAAGATTGCTGCGGGGCTGATCTTCGCGCTCGCTCTCACGCTGCGCCTCTCGCATCTCCGAGAGACTGCGCTCCACGATCCGTTCCTCGAGCTTCCTACCGCTGACGCGCGCCTGTATCACCAATGGGCGATCGAGATCGCGCGCGGCGACTGGATGGGGGAGGGCGTCTTCCTCCTCGCACCCTTCTACGCGTACTTCCTCGGTCTGACCTACGCGCTCTTCGGATCTGCAATCGAGACCGCGATGATTGCAAACTCGCTGCTCGGTGCGCTCAGCTGCGTGCTGGTCGCAGCGGTAGGCCGGCGGTTCTTCGACCGGCGTGTGGCGCTGATTGCGAGCGCGCTGGTCGCCGTAGATTCGACATCGATCTTTTTCAGCGGAATGCTCGCAACCGCGAACCTGGTGGTCCCGCTCGTTCTATTATTGCTGCTCGTCGCGCAGCGCGCCCACGAGTCTCCTTCTGCGGTGCGATGGATTGGTGTCGGCGTCGTGTTGGGTTTCTGCGCGCTCGCGTGGCAAATCCTGCTGCTCTTCATTCCGTACTTGTTGGTTTGGCCGGTCTTCTCGGAAAATGTGAGCGCTTCGAGGCGAGCGAGCTGGGCCGCGCTGGTACTCGCTGGGATGGTGGTCGTCATCTTTCTGGTGTCGGTGCGCAATTATGCGGTGGCGGATGAATTCGTATTGGTCAACACGGGCGGTGGGATTTCTCTGTACGCGGGCAACCATCCGCACGCCAAGGGCACCTACGGTATGCCGCGCCGCTACCCGCGCGTCGTCGCTGACGCTCCGGTCGAGCGATGGCAGCTTTTTGCAGATGTTGCCGAGCAGGTCAGTGGTCGAACGCTGGGGCCGTCGGAAATTTCGAGATTCTGGGCGCGAGAAACCTTCGAGTACATCTCGACCCGCCCCGGCCAGTGGCTGCGGTACGAAGCCCGCAAATTCGGTTTGTTCTGGAATGCGGCCGAACAATGGAATGAGCGCTCTCCGGTTGCCGAACGTGCGTTCTCCTGGGTGCGGCGACTTCCGCTGATCAGCTTTGCTGTGGCCGGCCCCCTCGCGCTGCTCGGCATGGGCCTTCTCGCGTTCGAGTGGCGCCGACTCTATCTCGTGTACGCAATCATCGAGTTTCACCTGATCGCGAGCCTGATCTTCAGCGTGCTCGCGCGCGATCGGATGTCGGCAATTCCCGCGCTCTATCTCTTCGCTTCCGCCGCAGCGTGCTGGCTTTGGGAACGGCTGCGAGGTCGCCGATTTCGTAGTCTCGCGATTGGAGTCGCCGCCCTGGGGTTTGCGGCTTGGCTGGTACACCTGCCTCTCAGCCGCGAAAACCTCGCGATGGCCTACTACCGGCTCGGGGATCGCTTCGTACAGTTGGAGCAGTGGGATGAAGCGATCGAATACTTCGGTCGCTCGCTGAATCGCGATCCCGGCGCCGTATCCACCTGGAGCCATCTCGCGCTCGCCTTCGAGGGGCGTGGCGATAGCCACCGAGACGCCGTGCACACCTGGCTGCGCGTACTCGACCTGGCCCGGCGACAAGAGTTCCACCTCCACGCCGCCCGCGCCGAACAACACCTGCGCGACCTGGGCATCGAGCCACTGGTAGCCCCGCCCGGAGCACACTAACCGGCAGACTGAATGGGACGTAGGAGCTGATCTCTTGACGTTCGATATCGACGACTGCACTCCGCCCAAGAAGCACGCCCAATAACGTTGCTCTCGCAGCGAGGGTTTTCACCAATTTGTGCATTTTGTGCGCAGAACCGGAGGCTTTCACCCGCGACGCGTTCTGCGATATGATCGGCAAAACCCGAGGCAGCCGGTCGGAGCGGGCTCCGAACCACGGGTTCTGGAGCCCAAGAGATTCATCGCGGAGGAATCATGGCTGGCAGGAAGTCCCCCATTCGTCTCCTACTCATTCTCGCTCTGACGATCGGCCTGGTGAACACCGCGCAGGCCGGGCCCT
>JAFDAW010000097.1 GCA_019313605.1 Deltaproteobacteria bacterium | reverse complement strand
GTTGATTTCTTTCGAGAGTCGCAGCGCGGGTTCGGGCAGAAGGCGGACGGCAATAAACGGCGCGGCGGCGACATCCCCTCCCACTACGCAGGGTTCGTGCCAGGCCCATTTTTCGGTCCACGTCTCAGGAGAAGAGCTGAGCGAGGGCCCAGCGGGCGTGTTCGGCGATCATTGGGTCGGGGCTTTCGAGGTGGCGGCGGATGGATTTCTCGAGCGAGCCGTCGCGCGTGTTGCCGGCCGCGACGAGGGCGTTGCGGATCAGTCCCGCGTAGCGGGTGCGGCGCATCGCGGTCTTGCGCGTCGCGGCGCGCCAGGCTTCTTCGTCGAGTTCGAGGATCCACTCGATCGAGGGTCGAACCCACTGCGTGCGCGGCGCGATGCGCTCTCGCAGTCCGATCGCGTCCACGGGCAGCTCCCGCCGCTCGCGCAGATTCCACGGACAGACCTCCTGGCAGACATCGCAGCCAAACACCCAGTTTCCGTGGTCGACCCGCATGGATTCCGGAATCGGTCCGCGCGACTCGATGGTCGTGTAAGAGATGCACCGCGTGGCGTCGAGTTCATAGGGCGCCGCGAAAGCGTCGGTCGGGCAGGCGTCGAGACAGGCCGTACAGGTGCCGCAATGGTCGGGTTCGCGCACATCCGGCTCGAGTGCGAGATCGGTCAAGAGCACGGCGAGAAACAGATAGGAGCCGTGTCGTGGATGGATCAGGCAGGTATTCTTGCCGATCCAGCCGAGCCCCGCGTACGCGGCGAAGACGCGCTCTTGAACCGGTCCGGTGTCCACATAGGCTCGGCTCGCAATCGGCGCGTCGACCATTGCCGCGAGACCCGACTCGAGCGCCCGCAGCCGATCCAGCATCACGTCGTGGTAGTCATCGCCACCCGCGTAGCGGGCGATCGCCGCCGTGCGCGTCGAATCGATGGCCGCAAGTTCGGGATCGTAGAGCAGGCCGACGGCAACGATGCTGCGCGCTCCTTCGAGAACCCGCCGCGGATCCACCCGCTCCTCGACCCGGCGCGCGAGGTAGGCCATCTCCCCCCCGAATCCGCGCGCGAGCCAGTCGCGAAGAAACTCGGTCTCGGGACGCGGAACGGCATCGGCGATGCCCGCGAGATCGAACCCCACCGCCAGCGCGAGCGCTTTGGTGCGCTCGGAAAGCGTGCGGGGTTTCGGGGGGGTCTCGCTCACGCGCGGACCGGCGCGAGGCGCCGCATCAAAGCCCCGATACCGATCAATGCGAGACACGCGAGCACGAACGTGAACAACCCGGCCGACTCGTGGAGCCAGTTCCCGGTGGCCGCTTCGGCGCCGTAGCGCTCAGCGGCCAGCACCGTGGCGATGACCCGCAACAGATTGCCGAGCATCGCCGCGGGAACGACCGCGAAGACGATCGTCAAACGGCGCGCCAGCGTATTCTCCGTGAAGTACGCGAGCACGATCGCGAGCGGTGTGAGCGTGACCAACGAAGTAATCCCGCTACAAGCTTCGGCGACGAAGAGCGTATCGCCAGCGGGCAGCTGGATGACGTTGCCACTGCGGGCGACTGCCGATCCGAACCAGCCCAGCAATTCCACCGCGGCGGCGCTCACCATCAACTGGAGCTTGACGATCAACGGAGTCAACCAGGACGGCGGCAGCGGCACCATGAAGACGAGAAACGCCAGCGGAAATGCGAGCACCCGCAAGCCCCGGCTTCCGCCGAGGTAGAACGCACAGCTCGCGACGGCCGCGACCAGCGCCAGCCCCTGCAACGAAACGCTTCCGGATGCGAGCCCCATCGCGTAGACGAGAACCACCGCGATCGCGGCAATCACAGCCCGCCGATCCCGGTTCTCCAGGATGGCGAAGCGCACGCGACTGCGGGCGGCCGCCCAATACGCGACCAACGGAACCAGGAACCCATGCGAGTAGTAGTCGACGGAAGTCCAGACTCCGACCAGTGCGATCAACGCGGGCAGAAAGGCCAGCAGCAGCGCACCCGCCAGCAGCCACTCCGAGATTCGGATCTTCCGGGCGCGCTCGCTCACTGCACTCTCAGGCTCTGGGAGCGCATCGACGCTCTCACTCGATAGATCAATGAGTTCATTATCTTCCAAATCAAAGTTAAAGCTTCTTCGCTATTCTGCAGGAACGCCGGCCCCCGTTGCCTCGTGGGCATTGCACGAGAGTCTATCGCGCGGACCGTCGCGGGGCTTCAGCGCGAACCCCGGTGGATCTGAAGCCGCTACGCTTTCGCTGCCCACGCGTCAATTCGCGACCCGTGGTATCCGATACAGCGGGTAGCCCTGAGGCATCCCGAGGAGGTCGACCAAACACCGTGCGACGACGTTTCTTCTCATTCATACGCGAAGCCATCCGGCGTTATTTCGTCGCCGGAATTCTCTTCTTTGCACCGATCGGCGTCACGGTCTGGGCCATCGTCTCGATCATCGTCTGGCTCGACAATCTACTGCTGCCGCGCGTCATCAAGCTCGTCCTGCCCGGCATCGACGATCCGCCGTCCATCCCACTGCTCGGCATGCTCTTTACGTTCGTCGTCATCATCTTCCTCGGCGTCATCGCACGGCACTTGCTCGGCGGCGAGTTTCAGCGCGCCTGGGAACGCCTGCTCGCGCGGGTCCCCGTCGCCCGGAGCATCTACGGCGGTGTGAAGCAACTCGCCGAGGCGATCTTCGCCTCGTCGACCCAGCGTTCGCGCTTCCGCCGAGTCGTGTTGGTCGAATACCCGCGCCGGGGCGCCTACGCGATCGCGTTCACGACCGGTCACGCGCAGGGCATCGTCCAGGAAGTGACGGAGCAGGAAATGATCAACTGCTTCGTGCCCACGACCCCGAATCCAACCTCGGGCTTCTATCTGCTGGTCCCCGAAGACGATCTCATCGAAGTCGATCTGTCGGTAGAAGACGCCTTCAAGCTGGTGATGTCCGCGGGCCTCGTCACTCCGGAATCCGTACCGCAGGCCGACCCGGCGAATCCCGAACCCAGCTGAACGCGGTGATCCACGAATCGACTAGGGGTCCGAGGCCACCCGCGAAACCAGCCGGCGAAAGCGGGGATGATTCATCAGCCCGATCGTGTTGCCACTTTCGACCATCGCCACCACCTCGGGATCGTCGAGCAATCCGGTGAGTTCGGGATCGGTTCGCAGCTTGCGGATCCGGGGGCCGACTTCGCGAAGAACGTCGCCCACTGCCGCGCGAAACTGATCCGCGGCTTCGGCCGACTCTTGATCGATCATTCCAACCGACGCCATCTGGTGGCGAAGTTCCTCGTCTTCGGAAAGCGTGATGAAGCTTCGGGTGTTGAGCGCTGCTGCGATCTTACCCGCCTCGACGTTTGCCCAGAAATTCGCGTCCTGCTGGACGGCGACGACCCGCGGATTCGCCACGACGGACTGGAGATCGACCACGGCCGCTCCGGGATTGGCGGCGAGCTTCGCGACGACATGCCCCGTGCGACCCGAGTCCGAGAGGGCCGACTCGATTCCCGCCTCCACCATGCTTGACGTCACCGCGGCGGCCGCTGAGTTGCCCAACTTGGGAAGCCCGTCCGCTGAACCCGAGACACGCAGGGCCTCGACCCAGAGCGCGAGATAACACAGCAACACCACCACGAAGGCGCCGCGAACCGCTCCAAACGCGCCGCCCAGGAAGCGATCCCGAACGCTGCGTCCTTCGTCGTCGGCGTCTCCTGCCCGCCGACGCAGAATCTTCGAAACGATGACCATGACGACGAATGCGACCAGGAACGCGATCGACCCCGCGACCGGCACCCCGAGCAACGGAGACAGGCCGAGCCCGTTGGCGACAGGCGAACCGAGAATCGGTGCTGCGATGAACGCGGCGCCGTAGGCGACGAACAGCGTGAGAATCCCCAACCCCGCCGCCAACCCACCTTGGCGCACGCCGGCCCACGAGAACCAGCCCAGGACCGCGATTACGAGGACGTCGAGCCACATGTCGGTCTGAATCGGCCCGACGCGGGGGCGGCTGAACGTCGTTGATCGGGCTAGCGCGAAAAGCGCGCACGAGCGCCTCTCCCCGCGGGGCGCTCGGCGGCGTCAAGACGCTCCGCCAAGCGTCCGATAGCGCTGACGCATGCGGCTCATTTGCGCCAGCGTGACGGGGTATCTGTGATCGGCAAGATCGTCGGTAACTATCGGTTCGAAGAGAAGATCGGCGAAGGCGGAGTCGGAGAGGTCTTCCGCGCCACCGATACCCTGCTCGATCGAACCGTGGCGATCAAAGCCCTGCGCTCGGATCTCGCCGCACAATCCAAGGTCCTCACCCGGTTTCGCTCGGAAGCCCAGGTGCTCGCGCGCTTCAACCACACCAACATCGCGATGCTCTACACGATGGTGATCAGCGACGACGGAATCTGGATGGTGATGGAGCACGTCGAAGGCCAGACCTTTTCCGAAATCGTCAAACAGTCCGGCCCGCTTCCCCCGACCCGCGCAGTCCCGTGGTTCCAACAGGCGCTGGACGGCATCGGTTACGCGCACGAACACGGGGTCATCCACCGGGACATCAAGGGCTCGAACATCATGCTCAACACCCAGGGCACCGTGAAGGTGATGGACTTCGGCATCGCCCGCGCGCTCGGCTCTTCGCGACTCACTCGCCAGGGCCATATGGTCGGAACGCTGCAGTACATGTCACCCGAACAGGTGCGGGGCCGCGAGACGGATGCGCGCTCGGACATCTACTCACTCGGGGTACTGCTGTTCAACCTCGTCACCGGCAAGGTTCCGTTCCAATCCAAGAACGATTACGAGCTGATGCACGCGCACATCGAAAAGCCGCCGCCCACGCCGCGCAGTTTCGCCCCGGAACTCCCCGAAGAGTTGGAGCGCGCGGTGCTGCGCGCACTCGCAAAAAGCCCGGACGACCGATTCGCGACGACGGGCGAATTCAAAGCCGCCCTGAGTGATTACGAAATCGCTCCGATCGGCGAGCCACTTCCGCCGCTGGAACCGAGCCGCGGCCCCATCGTACAACGGACGGACGGCCACGGGGTCGAAGTGACGCGCGTGATGATCGACGAAGACACTTCCGAAGCGTCGACGATCGACTGCAGCCAGCCCACCCGGATCGATGCCACCGTGCTCGATCGCCCGGCGTCCCGAATACACGAATTACTCGCCGCCGCACGCGAACACCGCGGATCGGTGGCGGTCGTCGCACTCCTGCTCCTGCTTGGAATCAACCTGCTGGTTCACGGGCGGATCACCACGACTGGAACCGCTGAATCGATCCCATCGGATTTGACGCAGATATCGGCGACCCTACTCGAAGCGTCGACGCACGCGACGACCCACTCCGAGTTGGACTCGCACGCCACCCCGGAAACCCTCGAAACCACGGCTCCGGAAGCCCTTGAAACCACGGCTCTGCAAGTGCGAGAGCCCGAGCCCTCATCGACCTCGGCCAGTTGGGAGTATCAATCCAGGCTCCATTCCGGGGAGCCTTTGCGCGTGGAAGCGGCGATCGATTCGGAGATCGACTCGATCCTGCCCGCCGCGCAACCGACCGAGCCTCCCACGTCGGCCGCGAGCCACACGACCATTCGAAAATTGGCTCCGCCGCCACCGGCGGAGACGCCCAATCCGAGCGACGAAAACCTTCCGCAACAACGCTCGGAACGCACTGGAGGTCAGGGATGGACCATCGAAACGGAGTGATCGCTGTGCTCGCAATGGCGCTTTGTCTGGGCTGTGCGTCCGCTCGTTGGTCGATCGCCAAGCACTTCTGGGATCCGGGGGCATCGTTCAAAACCTTCCCCGAGGCGGTCTCGGAAGAATACGACTGCGAGAACCAGAAGAAGCCCTTCTTCCTCATCGAGAAGAATGATCTGCTGCCGCGGAAGGTCGCCGCGGGTTCCGATTTTGGCCACCGTTTGGTGTATATCATGTGTCCAAACCATTCGACCGAGGTCGTCGAGGGGAGGCTTTCGAGGCGAATCCGCTTCAAAGGCGCCCCGATCCTGGAAAAAACGGATCCGATCTACGAGCTCAAACCCGGCCGCTGGGCGGTGAACGCCATCGTGCACCTTCCAGACGAAGCCGACCCCGGCATCTACGCCTACGAACTCGAATTCGAGAGCAAATCCCTCAAATTCGAGAAGAGCCTGACTTTCCTCGTCGAGCTGCCTTGAACCCAGCCGGATCGAGCGAGCCGCGGTTCGCAGCGTCGCCCGATCACCCGAGTCGCCAGCCCACTTCCCCGCTACGATGTTCGAGCCGTGAACGACAGCGCGACCCGCAACCAACGCCGCCTCCTGATCGCGCTCGCGCTCGCCGCCAGCTACATGGTCGCCGAGTTCATCGGCGGACTGCTCACGGGCTCACTGGCCCTGCTCGCAGATGCCGGTCATATGCTCTCCGACGTATTTGCGCTCGCGATGAGCGCCGCCGCCATCCAGATCGCGCGCCTCCCTCCGACCCCCAAGCGCACCTATGGCTACAAGCGAACCGAGATCCTGGCCGCCCTCGGAAACGGAATCCTCCTCGTCTGCGTCGCCCTCTATATCTTCTTCGAAGCGTATGAGCGCACGAGCGCGCCGGTTCCCATCCTCGGCGCGCCGATGCTCGCGATCGCCGTCGGCGGATTGGTGATCAACATCGCGGGCCTCTTGATCCTGAATGCTGGCAAAACTGAAAATCTCAATGTTCGCGGTGCCTGGCTGCACGTGATGAGCGACGCCCTCGGAAGCATCGGGGCCATCACCGCGGCCGGCCTGATCTGGGCCTTTGGCTGGACGTGGGCGGATTCGCTGGCATCGGTCGCAATCGGTATTTTGGTCATCTACTCCTCGTGGAGCCTGCTGCGCGAGGCGCTGGACGTGCTGATGGAAGGCGCCCCCGCCCATATCGACGTGGAAGAGGTTCGGCGCGCCATCGGCGAACACCGCGCCGTGCTCGCCATCCACGACCTTCACATCTGGACGGTGGGAAGCGGGATGGTTTCACTCTCGGGCCACGTCGTCGCACACGAAGGTGTCGAAAACGGGCCGCTCTTGCGGGAAATCGGAGACCTGCTCATCGAGCGCTTCGGGATCGCGCATACCACGATCCAGATCGAGCCCGAGAACTTCGAAGAATCCAGCTCCGCACACTGCGACTGAAATCCGGCCGGGCCCTCGCGGTTTCGCGCAGCGAAAGCTCGCGTCGATCGGCGGCTGGCGCGAAGGCCGTGAATTCCGGAGTATCCCGCCCACAGGAGGCGTGAATGCCGAGCAAGCGAGTCATCAGAAAGACGAAGGTTATCGCCACGATCGGGCCCGCGAGCGATCCGCTCGAGACGCTCAAGGCCATGATTCGGGCGGGCATGAACGTCGCGCGCCTCAACTTCTCTCACGGAACCCATGAAGAGCACCGCAAGCGGCTGGAGTGCATCCGGCAGGCCGCCGACGAGCTTTCGGCCAACGTCGGAATCATGCTCGACACCAAAGGGGTCGAGATCCGGACCGGTCGCCTCCAGGGAGGCACCGCCACACTGACGGCCGGCGACGCGTTCATCCTGTATCAGGAAGATCGCCTGGGCGATTCGGGAGGCGTCTCGATCTCGTACCGAGACCTGGCGGAAGAACTCTCGGCGGGCGCCGCAATCCTGCTCGACGACGGCGTACTCGAATTGCGCGTCGAGTCGATCGAGGGCGCCGACATCCACTGCAAGGTCGCGCGCGGAGGCGTGCTCGAGGACCGCAAAGGGGTCAACGTGCCCGGAGGGGCGCTGTCGCGCGCCCCATCGATGAGCTCCCAGGACCGCGAAGATCTGATCTTCGCCGTTGAACACGGAGTCGACTACATCGCGGCATCGTTCGTTCGCAGCGGAGCCGATGTCATCGAGATCAAGAACCTCTTGCACGAACGGGGCGCCGACATTCCTGTCATCGCCAAGATCGAAAACATCGAAGGCGTGAGAAATCTCGAGGAGATCGTTTCCATCGCAGACGGAACCATGGTCGCGCGCGGAGACCTCGGAGTGGAACTCCCGCTCCCGCAGGTTCCGCTGATCCAGAAGAAGATCATTCGAACCACCGTCACGAATGGAAAGCCGGTGATCACGGCCACCCAGATGCTCGACTCGATGACCCACACCCCGATGCCGACCCGTGCCGAGGTGAGCGATGTCGCCAACGCGATCCTGGATGGAACTTCGGCCGTGATGCTCTCGGGAGAAACCGCCAAGGGGAGCTATCCCGTGGAAGCGGTCCGCACGATGGCGGCGCTCGCATTGGCCGCAGAAGAGAAGTTGGCCGAGTACGGACACCTCCAGCACATCCTTCCCCAGGTCGCCAACGTCGTGACGGAGGCCGTCAGTCAGTCGGCCATCGCACTTGCGGACCGCATCCAAGCCGCCGCCGTCGTCACGCTCACCGAGAGCGGATTCACGGCTCGCGCGATGTCGAAGTACCGACCGACCTGCCCGATCCTGGCCGCCACGGTTTCGCGCGACGTCCTGCGCAAACTCTCGATGAACTGGGGCATCACGGCCATCCTCTACGAAGGCGAGCGCTGCGACAAAGCGATGGTTCAATTCGCAATCCGTCACGGACGCGATATCGGCTGCATCAACCCGGGTGACGACGTCGTCGTCACGGCGGGAATCAGTCAGACGACGGGCAGCACCAGCACCATCCAGGTGTTGACGGTCGAAGACTGATCAAACCAACCCCCCTCGAATAGGAGTCGGCATGGCCGAAATCCGGCTGACATCACTGGTTCCCGCTGGCGGTTGAGCGCGCAAGCTTGGAGCTGAGGACCTGGTCCAGGTCCTGAAACAGATCGCCCCGTTCGACCATCCCTGGGTCGATCCGAATCTCGGATCGATGGAGGATGCCGCACTGCTGCGCCCGGGTTCCGGCCCCGCGCTCGCATTCAGCGTCGATTTCATCACGCCAATCGTCGACGATCCCGAAACTTTCGGTGCAATCGCAGCCGCCAACGCACTCTCGGACATCTACGCGATGGGAGGCGAGCCGCAGGTGGCGCTCGCGATTTGCGGATTCCCGCAGGACCTCCTGCCGCTCGAGGTGCTCGAGCAGATCTTCCGCGGCGGACGCGACAAGGCCGCGGAAGCCGGCTGTGCGATCGCGGGCGGACACACGGTGCTCGACCCCGAGTTGAAGTACGGGCTCTGCGTGATCGGTAGCGTTCCGGGTGAAGGGCTCGACCAGACCCGGGCCAAGGCGGGCGACCGACTCGTTCTCACCAAACCCATTGGCTTCGGAATCGCCGCCCAGGCCATCAAGGAAGAGAAGATCTCGAGCGACGACCTGGCGATCACACTCGCCGCGATGACGACCCTCAACAAGGGCGCCAAAGACGCCGCGCTCGTCGCCGGATCGCGAGCGGCAACCGATGTCACGGGATTCGGCTTGCTCGGTCATCTTCATCACCTGGCCTCGGCCTCCGGCCTGGCGGCCAAAATCCGGCTGCGGGACGTCCCGACACTCGACTTCGTTCGCGAGCTGGCGGAAACGGGTCTGGCACCGGGCGGCTCGAAGCGAAACCTCGAATACGTGGCACCCCATATGCGTTTCGGCGACGACGTCGCGGAGGTCGATCGATTGATCCTCGCCGACG
>JAFDAW010000336.1 GCA_019313605.1 Deltaproteobacteria bacterium | reverse complement strand
GCTCTTCGACCGTGGAGAATCACCAGAAGAACGGGATAACCTTCGAACCTAGCGCGTGGATATCTTCAATGAATGGATGGAACGCGTAAGACACTACGAGCGGGAACTCGAACCGCACCCCGCGCTCCACCGAGAGACACGCAAGCCGATCACGAAGCAACCCGGGGAGTTCTCTGCCAAGTTCACACTCTCGCCCGAAGAAGAAGAGGCGCTGCGGGCCCTCGGGTATCGCGATTGAGAATCCGGGGGTCGCTCAGAGTCCGGTGTCGATGTACGCTTGACGAACTCCTTCACCAGACCAAGATGAGGCTCGAATAGCAAGCCGTGACAGCCGTACTGTATCTCCTGGCCTTTCTATCTGGAGCGGCAGCGCTGATCTACCAGGTCACGTGGACCAATCTGCTCGCGCTCAGTTTTGGCAGTACGACGCTCGCGATGAGCGCCGTGGTGGCGGGCTTCATGGGCGGCATGGGGCTGGGCGCCTGGCGTTACCACGTGATCGGCGATCGAAGCACATCACCGCTTCGGGTCTACGGAGTGATCGAGATCGGGATCGCCCTTTCAGCCGCGGTCTTGAGTTACAGCTTCGCCCACCTTCCACCGATCTTCGCCGCAATCGCTCGCGAACTCCCGGGCGACGTATCGCTCACAGCACTCCGCTTCACCATTGCTTTCGCGCTTCTGCTGATTCCCTCAGCGTTGATGGGCGCGACCTTCCCAGCGCTCTGCAATACGCTGATTCGCACACCGAGAAATGTCGATCAACACCTCGGCCCGATCTACGGTTGGAATACCGTGGGGGCCGCTTGCGGAGCAATCGTCGCGGGATTGTTCTTGATCGAACGCTTCGGGTTGAGCCTGACGAGCCGGTGGGGGAATGCGATCAACCTCGGTGTTGGAATCACTGCGCTTCTGCTCGCGCGAACCCGCAGCGCAGAGGCCGCGCCCGAGGTTTCGCCCGAATCACCGACCGCCGATCATGCCGTCTCGACCGAGCTTCCATTCCGGATTACCGGAGTGGTCTTGTTGCTGTCGGGTTTCACGACCATCGCCTACGAGGTCTTGTGGTTTCGCGCGCTGCGCTATCTCGTCGGCAACAGCACCTACGCGCTGAGCACCGTCCTCGTGGTGTTCCTGTTGGGACTCGGGATCGGCGGATTGCTGCTTCGACGCGTGGTCGCCCGCGGGATGCCCGAGCGGGATCTCGCCATCATCCAGCTCGCGATCGCACTGCTCGCCCTGTTTGCGATCGGAAGCGCCTCCTACGTGG
Source organism: Deltaproteobacteria bacterium (assembly GCA_019313605.1). GTDB lineage: Bacteria > Myxococcota_A > UBA9160 > UBA9160 > SMWR01 > JACZVU01. The sequence continues at coordinate 1,439 of JAFDAW010000336.1, read as the reverse complement.
TGGGAGACCCCGAACTCAAGCAGCGATTCAGCGTGTTCTCCATCGAGGTCCGCAATCTTCCGTGGCAGTCGAGGCTGGCCATTCACGCGGGCCTCGCTTTGGTGATGATGCTGCCCGCCACCCTGTTCATGGGCCTTTCCTTCCCACTCGCCAGCCGCCTCTTTCTCGGCGACGTTCGCCGACTCGGCGCGCGGATCGGCGAATCCTATCTGCTTGCCAACCTCGGAAGCATCTCGGGCTCGATCATTGCCGCGGTCTGGATCCTGCCCAACTGGGGCACGATGGGGGGGACGCGAATACTCGCGATGCTCAATCTCGCCCTCGGGCTGATGCTGTTCGCATCGATCCGCGTGCGAGTGCCGGGCAGGCTCATCTGGAGCGGCGCTGCGATCGCCGCGGTCATGGGCGCAAACCTGCTACTGCCATCGGGATTCGGTTCCTTTTGGAGTGGCAATGCGAACGACATGAAGATTGCGTTCGAGGAGGAGGGGGATCTCGCGACCGTCCGCGTATGGGAGATGATCCAGGATCCGACGGCTCGCGGAATGATGATCGACGGCAATGCAATCGGTCACAGCCGGAGTGTTCTCTCTCCGATCTATCTCAAGCAGTTGCTCCTCGCACATCTACCGATGGCACTGGACAATCGAATTCGGACGACCTTGAACGTTGGGCTGGGCTCCGGATCGACACTACACACATTGGGCTCGTACCCGGAACTCGAGACGATGGACGTCGTGGAGATCAGCGACGCGGTGGTGCGGGGAAGTCGATTTTTCGATGAGTCAGAAATACTCGAAGATCCCAGAGTCGAGGTGATCGTCGACGATGCCGTCCACTACCTGCTCCGCGAGACCGACCGCTACGATTTGATCGTCTCAGACGGAAAACAGAACGAAGATTTCTCGGGAAACGGAAAGATTCTTTCGCGCGAGTTCTACGAGTACGCACTCGAACGTCTGGAACCCGATGGAATCTTCATCCAGTGGATTCCGGTCGGCGAAGTCCCGTCGGACTTCCGCGTGATCATCCGAACCTTCTGCGATGTGTTCCCGGAGGCCGAGACCTTTCTATCGCTGCCATTCAGCTTCTTCATGGTCGGATCGCGCGAACCCCTGACCGGGCGGCCGGTCCGAAAAGATTCGACACCGCGCATGGATGAGGACCTCGCCTACCTTCACATCGATGGACTCGATGGGCTCCGCGCCCAGTGGATTGCCAGCAAATCGCAACTTCTCGCCGAAGTCGGGCCGGGACCGATCAACAGCTGGGATCACAATATCCTGGAATTCACGCCCTACCGGGACGGCCGGCCGATGGATCGCGGTGACGCACGGGTCGAGAATCTGAATCTGCTGCAACGGGCCAATGTTCAACGCGGATCGGCGGCGCGCTATTCCTTCATGTCGCAATCGTCACACATGGAATTGGAAGAGAAG
>JAFDAW010000335.1 GCA_019313605.1 Deltaproteobacteria bacterium | reverse complement strand
GGCGATGCACGACGAGATCGTGGCGGTCGAAGAGCGCATCCTCCAGGCGCTGGAAATTCCGTATCGGGTGATCGACATCGCGGCGGGTGATCTCGGCGCACCCGCGTACCGCAAATTCGACATCGAAGGCTGGATGCCAATGCGCGGGGACGGTGGTGATTACGGCGAGCTCACGAGCGCGTCCAACTGCACCGACTATCAGGCGCGGCGGCTCAAGACGCGCTTTCGGCGCGCGGATGTCAAGAAGAACGAGTTCGTCCACACCCTGAACGGAACCGCGATCGCCGTGCCCCGCACGATCGTTGCGATTCTCGAGAACCACCAGCGCTCGGATGGATCGGTGGCGATTCCCGCGGCTCTGCAGAGCTATCTGGGACTCGAGAGCATTGGACCCCGTTGATCCCAAGGTCGTCCTCGGCACCGCGGGTCACATCGATCACGGCAAGACGGCGCTGATTCGCGCGCTCACCGGGGTCGAGACCGACCGACTCCCCGAGGAGCAGGCCCGCGGGATCACCATCAGCCTGGGATTTGCGCCCCTCGATCTCGACGACGGTCGCCGCGTGAGTGTTGTCGATGTGCCCGGTCACGAAGGGCTCGTCCGAACCATGGTGTCGGGGGCTTCGGGGATCGATCTCGTGCTGCTCGTCGTTGCGGCCGACGAAGGCGTGATGCCCCAGACGCGCGAACACGTCGCGATCTGCGAATTGCTCGGGATCGACCGCGGGATCGTGGCCCTGACCAAGATCGATTCCACCGAGGCCGATCTCGCAGAGCTCGCGCGCGAAGAGGTTTCCGCGTTCCTCTCCGATACGGCGTTGGCCGATGCGCCCGTGGTGCCCGTTTCTTCGCTGACCGGTGAGGGAATCCCGGAACTGCGCGCCGCGATCGGCAAGGCAATCGAAGCCGCGAAACCCCGCACGTCGCGTACGGGCCCGCCTCGATTGAGCATCGACCGGAGTTTTTCGGCAAAGGGTTTTGGCTGCGTGGTGACCGGAACCCTCGTCGGCGGTTCTTTTACGGTCGGCGATACCGTCGAGATCCAGCCATCGGGGCGGCGCTGCCGCATTCGCGGCCTGCAGAGTCACGGCGTTTCCGTCGAGCGCTGCCCGCCCGGACTGCGCTGCGCGGTGAATCTCCAGGGTGTCGAACTCGACGAAGTCGCGCGCGGCCAGGTCGTCTCGGCGCCCGGGCTGCTGGGGCCGACCGTCAGCGCGGACGTCGAGGTCGCATGGCTCCCCATCGCAGCGCCGGTCGAGGACCAGGCGGCGATCGAATTCTTGACCGGAACCGCGAAGCGCCGGGCGCGGCTCGCGCCCATCGGCGATGAGCCACTGCGACCCGGTGAAGTCGGCTTCGCGCGCCTCCACATCGACGGTGACGCGGTCGCACTCGCTCCGGGCGATCGCTTCATCGCGCGGGGATTCTCGCGCAACGCCGCAGCGGGGAGCACGATTGGCGGCGGGGTCGTTCTCGATGTGGCGCCGCCGCATCGGCGCCGCAGCGATCCCGAAGTTCGGCGCGATCTCGCCCAGCTCGCGGCGGGTGAGCCCGCGGAGCGGATCGCCGTGCTGATTCGGCGCAGCGGTTTTCGCGGGGTAGAAGGCGACCCCCTGCGCCGCGAGGCCGGACTCGAAGCGGAAGCCAGCGACGCGCTGTTGGTGGCGCTCGCCGCCAAGGGTGAGATCGCCTCGACCGCAAACGGTCGCTGGCTCTACCGCGACGCGCTCGAAGACCTCGAGCGCCGCCTGCTCGCGAACCTCGACGCCTATCACCGCAGCGAGCCGATCCGGCCCGGTATGCCGACGAGTGCGCTGCGGGGGAGCCTGCCCGAAAACGTCGAGCGCGACAGCGTCGAGCTGGTGGTTTCGCGGTTGGCGGATCGCAGCCTGATCGCAATTGAGGGCGATCTCGTTCGACTTCCCGACCACCGTCCGACGCTGAGCGCTGCCGACCAGGCGCTCGTGGCGCGCATCGCGGATGAAGCTCGCAGCGCTGGCCTCGAACCGCCGTCACTGAAGGATTGGGAGAAGCGGCTCGGGATCGGAGGCGATCCCCTGCGGAATCTGCTCGCGCATCTGGTTCGCGCCGAGCAGCTTGTACACGCCCCGGGAGATCTCTGGTTCGATCGCTCCGCCGTCGACGCGCTGCGCGAAAAAGTCATCGCCCAGCTCCGCGAGCACGGGCGTCTCGAAACACCCGACTACAAAGCGCTGATCGGAACCAGCCGCCGCACCGCGGTCCCGCTGATGGAACTCTTCGACCAGGAGCACCTCACGGTGCGCAGCGGCGAGGCCCGAGTCTTACGCCGCGGTTGAGGCCCGAATCGACGACGGCGACCGTCTCATCCGCCGGAATGAGATATAGTTTGGAGCGCCCCCCCGGCGCAGCAGGCGCTGGGATTCACGGAGAACCCTCGCCATGCCTGAATTCGCCTATCAACCCATTTTTGAACACACTAAAGACGATACGCCGTACAAGCGACTCGATGACGCATCGAAGCATGTGTCCGTCACCGAGATCGACGGCCGCTCGATCCTGAAGGTTGGCGCCGGGGCGCTGCAGCTGCTTTCCGCCGAGGCGCTTGACGATGTTTCGCATTTGCTGCGCCCGGGACACCTCGCGCAGCTGCGCAAGATCCTCGACGATCCGGATGCTTCCGCGAATGATCGCTTCGTGGCGCTCGAGCTGCTCACCAACGCAAACATCG
>JAFDAW010000334.1 GCA_019313605.1 Deltaproteobacteria bacterium | reverse complement strand
CGGCGAGCTCCGACTCTCGCACCCACATCGTGATCACCACGTCGTAATCCGCTTTGGAGGTCGGCTCGAAATAGACGCAGCCCAGGCAGACGGATTCGTCGAGGTTCATCACCGTGTAGGCGAACGAGAAGCCGAGCGTGAATTCGCGTTGGTGCCAACCGAGATCGATCAGATCCTCTTCGAGGGTGAGGCCTTCGGGCCAGTCATCTTCAGTAATGACGCTGAACGTGGACTTCAGGTGTTCGACACTCGACATCACCGCGTCGTAGTCCTTCACCAGGTCATTCACGGTCAACATCCGAAGCCGGAACTCTTCGGTTTCGAGTTGCTCCGGTATCGCGAAGTCGGTTCTCATCAATCTGCGCCGGTCGATCAAGTCCTCACCCCGCTATGGATTCCAGCTACTAGCCGCAGACCGTTTCGATCATGAGCCGAGTCACCACGTAGGGGTCCATGTTCGCATTCGGCCTTCGGTCTTCGAGGTAACCGCACCCGTCCTGCGCGACCTGCAGCGGGATCCGGATCGACGCCCCACGGTGTCCGATGCCCCACGAGAAATCGTGGTAGGAGCAGGTCTCGTGAAGCCCGGTAAGCCTGCGCTCGATCCCCTCGCCGTAGTTCTCGACGTGAAAGTCGTGCCGCGTCCCGAGTTTTCTGCAGGCCTCTTCGATCACGGCGAGCCCACCCTCTTCGCGCATGGCCTTGGTGGAAAAGTTGGTGTGCGCTCCAGCGCCGTTCCAGTCGCCGCGCACGGGCTTGGGGTCGAGCGACAGGCTCACGCCGTGATCCTCTCCAATGCGAAACAGCAGATAACGGGCGATCATGAGCTGGTCGCAGGCGTCGAGCGCATCTTCGGGGCCGACCTGGAACTCCCACTGGCCCGGCATCACCTCTGCGTTCAACCCTGAGATCGTGAGGCCTGCGGTCAAGCAGGCCTCGAGGTGCTCTTCGACGACCTTTCGACCGAAGACCTCGTCGGCACCCACGCCGCAATAGAACGGGCCCTGCGGTGCCGGGTATCCGCCCTCCGGCCAGCCGAGCGGACGCATGCCGCTAAACATCGTGTACTCCTGCTCGATGCCGAAAAGGGGCTCGTATTCCGCGTAGCTGTCCAGATTCTCACGCAGCTTCGCCCGCGTGTTGGTGGGATGGGGCTCGTCATTGAAATCGCGGACTTCGCAGAGCACGAGGATGTGGTCGCCACCGCGGACGGGATCCAGGCAGTGGAAGACGGGTTGGAGCAGGCAATCCGATTGTTCGCCGGTCGCCTGGCCGGTGCTCGAGCCATCGAAGCCCCACTTGGGCAGATCTGCCTTGCGCTCGAGCCACGAGGCCTTCTCGAGAATCTTTGTCTTGGAGCGAAGCCTCTTTGTCGGCTGGGTTCCATCCATCCAGATATACTCGGCCTTGATCACGGGGTTCCTCCTGTCCTTGTGGTGGGCGGCGACGGCCGCCGTGTGCCACGATGTATTACAAAGGTTGGGCCAGCGACAAGCGGGGCCTCACGCGCCCCATTGAGGTCTCGCCCGGCTGCGCTTTGGGCTGAGCACTGGACATCGGGGTCGCGGGGTCCGATTCTGGATCCCCATCAGCTGGGCCAACGGCACGCGAGACCCGAGGAGAGGTACCACGAATGTTCGATAGCGAGACTCCATTGCCACATCTGGCGACGGTAGCTCGAATTAGGCCCGCCAACCTCCAATTGGGCACAAAGCGTTGATCGACCCTCACCCGTCCGTGGATTTCTTTGGTGTCGTTTGGCGGCTTGGCGCGACGCTCTTCTTCGTCGCGCTCAACGGTTTCTTCGTGGCCGCCGAATTTGCGCTCGTCAAGGCGCGAGAACCCCGGATTGCCCAACTCGGACGCGACGGCAGCCGTGCTGCGCCGTCCGTTCAGCACATCCTGCGCAACCTCGACCGCTACCTCTCGGCATGTCAGCTCGGCATCACCCTCGCGAGCCTGATCCTGGGGGCGCTCGGCGAGCCGGCCGTATCGGTGCTGCTGATTGCCACGGCGGACGCGGTTGGTTTGCCAGTCGCCGAAGGTGCCGGTTGGGTTCCCTTCGTCTCGATTGCGCTCGCGTTCACCGTGATCACGGTGCTTCACATGACGGTCGGAGAGCAGGCCCCGAAGATGTGGGCGCTGCGGCGCGCCGAGAAAATGGCACTCGCGACGGCGCCCGCACTTCGCGGATTTGCCTGGCTGTTTGGGCCGTTCATCGATCTGATCAATTGGATCGCGAACGGACTGCTCAAGCTGATCGGGCTCCCGCCCGAGCTCGGGCACGAATCCAGTCACAGCTCAGAGGAAATCCGCAGCATCCTTTCGCTCTCTGCGCGTTCGGGGAAGATTTCGGATCACGAGTACGAACTCAGCGAGAACGTCTTTCGCATCATCGAACTGGAAGTCCGCCACATCGTCGTTCCGCGCATCGAGATCGACTTCCTGGTCGTCGGTAATTCGCTCGAGGAAAATCTCGAACATATCCGCACCGATGGGCACTCGCGGTTCGCGTTGTGCGAATTGGGGCTCGATACGATCATTGGGATCGTGCACTCGAAGGACGTGCTCGATGCAATGCTCCGCGGAGAAACGCCCGACCTACGCGCGATCGCGCGGCCTCCCGTCTTCGTTTCTGACACCATGTCGCTCTCGAATTTGCTGCGCGAGCTTCAGCAGCATCGGCAGCAATGCGCCGTCGTGCTCGATGAGCA
>JAFDAW010000333.1 GCA_019313605.1 Deltaproteobacteria bacterium | reverse complement strand
GGCCAACGCGCAGCTAGGAGCACGGCCCCAGAATGGGGCCGCGCGACGCCGCATAAGCTTTGGCCGAAGGCCAACGCGCAGCTAGGAGCACGGCCCAGAATGGGGCCGCGCGACGCCGCAAGCGATTCCGGAGGATTCGTCGAGTAGCGTTGCGCGCGGCCCAGAATCAGAAACTGCAGTGATCGCCCGGGATGCTACCGCCGCAATCGGGCTGTTCGTAATCCATCATCTCTTCCATGATCGCGTCCCGGATTTCTTCTTCCTGGGCGGGGTCGTCGAGCGGATCGAGTTCCACCTCGATGTCGTCGGTCCCGGTCTCGGTCTCGGTTTCGATCTCGGGTGCTACGTCGAGTGAAACCGGCGGTAGATCCACCGCGGCGACATCCACCGCGGCCACGCGCGCGGCGGACTTCTTCTCCTGGCTCGTCCGGTCGATTTGGGCCGCGAGGTCGTGGAAGTTGACCAGGCAGCCGCCGAGTGCGGCGAGATCCTGTTCGTCAACCTTCGTTTTTTCGCGCGCTTGCTCGCCCGGCACGACCGTGAGTTGCTCGAGGCTGCCGATCGTCGTGCCCGCTGCGCATTCGGGGAGCCCCGCTTCTGGGGGGAGCCCGACCGGGGTGCAAGCCACCTCGTCGCGGCCGCGAATGTTGACTCGGCTGTCCGAGGAGCTGAAGGTCGTTTCGCCGGTGGCCGGGTCTACGGTGATGTAGATGACCGTGCCGAGGATCGTCGCAATCGCCGCCGGGGTGTGGATCTCGATGCGCTCATCGGCCTCGCGCGGCTCAACGACCATGCGCACGGTGCCGGATTCGATGTTCACGATCCGATTGCCGCGCTTCTCGTCCGTCGCGAATGAAATCCGCGTCTGACCGCAGAGTTCCACCACCGCGTTCTCATCCAGCAGGACCGAGCAACCGCTTTCGTCTCCGGTCTCGATCGGTTCATCGTCTCCAAGTTCGGCGTGGCTATCGAGCGCGCCGGCCGATGCCGAGGCCTCCCCCTTCACGGACGTCAGGAATGCGTCCCTGGCCGCCCATGCGCTTCCCGCCGGGAAGCTGAGCGCGCCGACGATGGCCGTGCAGAGAAAAATCCGTCTCATCTCAAAAACTCCATTCAGCATTTTCTCTCTCCTCTCGCTACTGCTTGCGCGTTGCTCGCTAGAAACGATACGTCAGGTACCCGCCTACGATGTCGCGGTTGTAGTCGTAGAGCATGACGTTCGAGTCGTTGAAGGTGAACGATCCCGCGATCGCTACTTGCCAGTGATCGCCGAGCGCTTTGTTGAGTTCGAAGGTGATGCGACTCTGCAGATCGTCGCGATCATAGGCCGGCGGCGGCGGGACTAGCGTGGAAAAGACGCTGTTGTGCCGATAGTTCCGGTCCGTCAACCGATACAAAACCGTCAGGTCGACCTTCCCGGGCAGTTCGGCTCCGAAGCCGACGGAAAATTCCCAGGAGTTGTAATCGAACTCGGTACCGTCGGTGTCCCGGAAGTCTCCCAAAGCGCCGATCCGGAAGTAGGTGAAGGGCATGAACTCCGGAAGGTAGGATCCCGGGAAGATGAACTGATTGAAGCCGACGACGTAGCGTTGGCCATCGCGATCTAGCGCGCCATTGAAGAGCGGGCGCTTGAAATCCTCTTCGTGAAATTGGAAGTAGAGCTGGCTGAATCCCCAGTTGCTTTCGCGATACGAGACCGACGGCGTCACGCGGTGAAGTTCGCGAAACTTTCGCGCGTCGAAAGCGTCGATCCAGGTAAACGCGTAGTCGTAGCGGAGGTTGAAACTCACGGGATCGAAATTCGCGGAAGTCGATAGATACCCGACGTGGGTCATCAGATCGACGAAGGTCTCGTCGAAGTGGGAGCTGAGATAGCCGTCGTAGCCCGCGGTGGCCGAGTAGCGGTCGTCTTCGTAGAGCAGATAGCTGGCCCGGATCCGGTAGACACCGCGCCCGTCCTTGCGCTTCGTCAATCCCCTGCCAGCGATCGTCGGGTTGCTGTCGTATTCCAGGCCGGCCGTTACGGCGAGCGACCAGCGCCGCGCGGTTTCTTCTTCGGGCGTGACCTGCCTCGCGAGGTTGCGCGCGGAGTCGGAGAGCGGGGAGAGCGGCGACTGTTCGACTTGCGCGAACGCGCCCGCGGCCGCCGGGAAATCCTGCAGGTGCGCCTGGGACAGACCCGTGTAGTAGAGGGCCTGCGGGCGCAGGCTCTCATCCAATTCGACCGCGCGCTTCAGAAAGGGCAGCGAGTCCCGGTACGCACCCGCTCGGAACGCGCCGATGCCCGCAAAGAGCTGCGCGTGGGCGCGATCGGGCTCGACGGCGAGCACCCGGTCGAATTCGGCTCTCGCTTCGGCGGTCTTGCCGGCTTCGAGCAGCGCGGAACCGAGGTCGAAGCGGAAATCGACGTCGTCGGGATCGAGCGCGAGCGAACTTCGGTAGTGGACGACCGCCGTCTCGAAATCGCCGCGCTCCGCAGCGATCAACCCGAGGTAGTGGATCGCCGCGGTGTCCTCGGCATCTTCGGCGAGCACGGCTTCGAAGGCCGCCTGCGCGGTATCCAACTCACCCTTGCCGAAGGCGACGACGCCCTGGTGGAAGGCGATTTCGCTTTGCACCGAGGCCGACGCCTGCAGCGTCGGCATTACCAACGCGAGTCCGAGCGCGAAACAGATCCAACCGCGTCGAACGAGCCGACCCATTGAATGCCCGGTCC
>JAFDAW010000096.1 GCA_019313605.1 Deltaproteobacteria bacterium | reverse complement strand
GATGGAGATCGCGGCGACCAGCGAAAGCAGCGCACAAATTCCCCCGTAGTGCATGCCGACGGCCATGACGACGAGGATGTGGGAGACCGCGTCACAGACATTGTCGAGGGCCGCCCCAAACTCGCTCTTGAGATCTAGCTTCGCGGCCAGAATGCCGTCGAGATCGTCCATGACGTTGTTGTAAAGGATCAGGGGAAGCAGATACTGAAAGCCGTCTTCCAAAAAGAGTATCGCGAGAGGAACTACACCGAGAATCGAAACGATGTTCGGAATGTTTTTATATAGGAGCATCCGGGGAGCCCTCGATAGAAAAACTTCGCTTCAGCTGTTCAACGGAGCGCGGCGGCGCGCACTTCGGAGTCCCTTCGCAACACGAAGAAGTGGTTCGTCAGCATGGGAAAATCGATCCCCAAGGCGTCGGGGAGACGCGTAAACCCGGCCCCACCCATCCGCAGCACCCGGTACGTCAGCCCTCCCACCAAGGGGATGGCCTGAAGCGGCCCGGGCACAATTGCCTTCCATTTCTTGATGAACTCACAGCCCATCTGCATCAAGAAGTAGGGCGTATTGAGCTCTACGTGATCCACCGAGAGACCACACTTGCTGAACAGACTCGAATAGGTCTGAACTGACCGATACACCACTTGATAATCACCCTGTCGTGTGAGAGTGCCATTTCGTACAGTACTCTCACGACACAGTACGATACCTCCTGGCTCGAGGTACGGTGTCACTCTTTTGAGCAACGAGATGACATCACTCTCGTTGAGGTACATCAGCATGCCGCCGAGGAAGATCATCGAATAGAGATTGTCAGGTTCGAAGCCCAACACGTTGTCATTTAGAAGCGTGGCGTTCGCATATTGGGAACAACGCGCCACCGTCGCCTCGTACAGCGGTAGACTCGCTTCGATGGCGGTAACTTTGCCAAAATGCTGCGCGAAGTACTCCGTCCAGAAGCCGACGCCGCTGCCCAGATCCAGTACGGCCCCATCTGAATTGATGCTCGTGCTGCGGATCAGCCGCTCGACGATCTCACGCTCGGCGTCAAAGCGGTAACTCCCCGCACTGGTGGGAAACCCGAACCCGTCCATCATGTAGGGATCCAAGATGGACGGCTTCGCTTTGCTCCAGTAGCGGCTTACGGTGGCATAGTCGAGCAGCGGCCCGGCGCCCGTGGAGGAGCCGCCAGCCCCGGGCGAGGAACCGCCAGCCCCTGTCACGAAATCGTCCTCGCGCTGCGTTGAGCTTGGTTCCTTCAGCGCTCTCGAACTCATGAGCCCGTTTCAGCGGCACTGAGCGACGCTGGGAGAAGGGGCCTCGCTGGCCTGGTGATCCGCCTTCCGATCCGCCTTCCGATCCGTTCGGCACCCGGTAGGTCCTCCAGCGTATCCACCTCGTACCATTGGTCCGGGTCAAAGAGGACGCACTCAAAAGAGAGACTGCCGTCGTCAACCATCTCTGCGAACACCACCTCGTAGTACTCGTTCACTCTGCCATCCGCGATGACTTGTTCTAAACGCGGGAGGACGTGACTCCAGGTGGCGCGAGAGAGGCTACAAATATTGACGGTCTTGTACGCGCTGTCGCGCAGGTGCCCAACCCGGATTTTTGGGAGTGCCGGGGTCGTTGGGGTTTTGTGGAAAAAGGCGACGTCGCCCGATGAGTCCATCGCGATCGTCGTGCCGTTCATCCAGGGAAGTATGCGCGAGACGGCGATTTTATCGGGAATAAGGAGCCCATCGAGCAGAGAGGCTTCGAAGATCAGGTCACTTTCGATCAGGAGAAATGACTCCTGGATTTCACTCCCAGCCAGCCACAAGGAGTAGATATTGTTGGTGGTTTGGTAGAGCGGATTGCGCACATACTCGATAACCAGGTCGCCGGCACAATCGTCCAGGAATTTGCGGATGCACTGCTCGAGATGGCCGACCACGACCACGAGTCGCTTAAAACCCTGCTCACGCAAACACGAAATCAATCGCTCGAGTATGGGCTTGCCGTTGATCTCAGTGAGACATTTCGGAATGGAATGGGTGAGGGGTTGAAGCCGGCTTCCGGTCCCCGCCGCCAGCAGGCACGCGGTCGTGATTCGCGTTTCGTTGTCTCGATCGCTGAGCATCTCGCGCAAGTTTTATCTCCCATGTCCCGCTCGGTGATTTACATTCTTCTATGGCCGACGCCTGGCTCTCCTGTGCTTGGACTCCCAGCGTGCTCTTCGAAGCGTTCACTCCCCTCCATTTTTAATCAGCGGGCTTCAGCGGCGCCCACAAGATCCGACAAACGGGTCCCTGGCAACACGGCGCCCAAGTCGCCAAACACCGATGAACCACAGCGACAACAGCATCCGCTTGGCTGCTCATAGATCCGAGTGCAGCACACGCATTTACGCAGAGGCCAGAGCGGCCAACTGCCCCACCGCCCACAACGAAAGCGTGGGTGCCTACGGCAGTGATTCGCTGAATGCCTCGCTCTGGGCTGTGGTGATCGCGAGGCGACCGCCTACGCGCGAATGAAGGAACTACCAGACGGCAGCGCGCCAGAGTGGCCCATGAATACACGATCCGAGCTTGAACGTCGACTTCCCCACCATCGGCCAGGGGTGTGGCATCGGGATGCCGATGACGTGTATCATGGACGTCAGCGCGAGATCTTTACGCATCGAGAGAAAATCAAACGCTTGACATTGCGGCGCAGGAAGAAAGCGAATCTACGCAACGCGGCTTAGCCGCAAAGAGCAGCCGGAACCCTCCCTACGAAAAACGCCCTCGCGGTCCCAGAAGCTTTGACAACGTACACAACGGCAATCGCTGACAATTAAGCTCGGTCGACTTTTGGCACACTACGTGGATGGACAGGCGGCGTGGGACTACGCGAGGGAGAGCCTGAGCAACTCCCCGAAATCCCGAGCGCTTTCCCTGGCCCCGTCACAGCCTTGACAGATTCAAGAAATACATTACGTTTACCGTTATGGAAAATATCGGAGCGGAAAGTTGGATATCTCGTTCAAGGACAGCACGCTCGCGAAAATCTTCAACTCCGAAAAGACCCTGGTCAAAGCCTATGGGCAGGTCAATGCTCGGAAAATAATGAGGCGGATGACGCTTCTGGAGGCTTCCGAGACACTCGCGGATGTCCCGGTGACACCACCGACTCGTCGGCATGAATTGAAGAGTAAGAGAAAAGGGCAGTACGCGATTGACGTGCAGCAGCCATACCGGCTGATAATCCAACCCGTGACCAGTCGCAGCAAGAAGGCCAGCGCAGATCTGGGTGCTGTAACCGCAATTAGAATAATCGCGATCGAGGATTACCACTGATGCCCCCCGAGAAGAACAGCTTCAGTCCCGACTATGCGATTTCGCCTGGTGAGATTCTTGAGGAAATGCTTGAGTCCCGGGGGATTAAGAAGACGGAGTTCGCAGAGCGCTGCGGAAGGCCCGCTAAGACGATTAGCGGAATTCTCAATGGACACGTCGCCATTACTCCAGAGACCGCAATTCAGTTCGAACGAGTGCTTGGCACGGCGGCCTCGCTGTGGACGAACTTGGAGTCGCGCTACCGGCTCCGGTTGGCTGAGCAGGAAGTCAGTAAACCCACCCAGGAGGAGTTGGACTGGGTGAAGCTGTTTCCAGTCTCAAAGCTGGTGGAACACAACGTAATCCCGAAGCCGGAGAATTCCTCGGAGAAGGTCCGTAATCTAATGGAGTTCTTCGGCGTGGCGAGCGTGGAGGCGTGGCGGCAGATTTTTGACCGACAGCGCGCCGCCTATCGGAAGTCACCTTCCTTCAAGAGTGCGGGAGCCGTTGTCGCAGCATGGATACGAATGGGCGAGAAGGCTGCGGAGGAGATTGTCTGCGAGCCTTTCGATCGCGGGGCATTTCTGAGCGCGCTTCACGCCATCAGGTCAGTCTCGACCCAGCACGCTTCAAAATGGTACCCGGAAATGAAAGGACGCTGTGCTGAAGCTGGTGTCGCGGTTGTTCTTATAAAGGAACTGCCCAAGACGAGGCTTAGCGGCGCTGCGAGATGGCTGACCAAAGACAAGGCACTTGTCCAACTAAGCCTGAGGCACAGAAGCGACGATCACTTCTGGTTCAGTTTCTTCCATGAGGCGGGGCATATCCTGCTTCATGGGAAGAAGCAGTGCTTTCTCGATGATGACAAGACTGGGACCGCCGAGGCGGAGGAAGAGGCAAACCGATTTGCTGCTGACTTCCTAGTTGAACCGGGAGCGTTCGAGTCATTCTGTGACCGAGGAGACTATCGCGAAGCCGCGATCAGGCATTTTGCGCGGGAGCAGGGAATAGCACCTGGGATTGTAGTAGGCAGGCTTCAGCACAATCGGATGATCGGCTGGAGCAACCACAATGGCTTGAAAATTCACCTGAGATGGGCGGCTGAATAGGATCGGTATTCGTTACTCGCGCGTGCTCCAAAGGGCTGCGTAGGCCAGACATTGATTAATGACGAGGGACGCCCCGTCGCCTCGCCGATCGACGAGCGAGCCGCCCCATTCGGAAAGCGCTAGGCCCGCCCTCCCCCAACGCCCGCCTTCGGGATCTAGCCAGATTCCCTGGATAGATGGAAAAGCCCCGCCAGGAGGCCGGAACGCCCGCCCGCGGACGCCCCAGCCATGGCGAAGGACAACTCGCGCTGCCTCACTCGGGCGCCCCCAGGAGGGCGTTGTATGCCGCAATCCCCATCGCCCGCAGAGCCCGGATCGCAACATAAGCTCCGCTCTCCTGGTGGCTCTCGCGCGGGCGTTCGGCGGGGGCTCATTTTCCGGTACAATGCGCTGCCGCGACAACAAATCAGAGCGGGTGCGGTACCTATGCCGTGCCGTAGACGCAACCAAGAGAAAGCAAAGCAATGAACTTCGAGAAAGTGAGCATCGTCAGCGTCCGCCACGTGGACGCACCCCACCGGGTGACGTCAGCGGAGATCCAGGAACGCCTGTCCGAAACCATGGAGCGACTGAACGTGAAGCCCGACCTGCTCGAATCGGTGGCCGGGATTCGCGAGCGACGCTACTGGGATGAAGGCTTTGAACCGAGCGACGGCGCAACGCTCGCGGCCCGGGCCGTTTTCGACGATTGCGACATCGATCCCGCCCGGCTCGGGACACTCATCAATACGTCGGTCTGTCGCGACTACATCGAGCCGTCGACTGCCTGCCTGGTGCACGGCAACCTGAAGCTCCCCGCCAGCTGTACGAACATGGACGTGGGCAACGCCTGCCTGGCATTCTTCAACGGCATAGAGATCGTGGGCAACATGATCGAGCGCGGCCAGATCGACTACGGAATGATCGTCGACGCGGAGTCGTCGCGCTTCCTGACCGAATCGACCATCGCGCGGCTGCAGCAGTCGTCCACCGACATGAAGACCTTCTACGAGGAGTTCGCGTCGCTGACGACTGGCTCCGGCGCCGTCGCCATGCTGCTGGCCAACTCCGATCTCGCGCCCGACGGCCATAGCTTCAAAGGCACCGTGAGCCTGGCCGCCACCGAGCACAACCGCCTGTGTCTGGGGCAGCTCGAGCGGGGCTGGACCGATACCAAGGGCCTGATGCTGGCGGGCATCGAGTTGTCCAAACGCACCTGGATCAAGGCCCAGGAAGAGCTCGGCTTGAGTGATGCCGAGGTAGACCAGTACTGCTTGCACCAGGTGAGCACCGTGCACGCCCATCAGCTCGCGGCAAGTCTGGGAGTGAGCCTCGAGAAGGCGCTACTAATAGTTAGGGAGTATGGAAACGTCGGTCCCGCCTCCGTTCCGATGGTGCTGTCGATGGCCTTGGACAAGGGCCGCATCAAGAGCGGAGATCGCATCGTGCTCGCCGGCATCGGCAGCGGCCTCAACTGCATGGTGGGCGAGGTGATCTGGTGACAGTGAGCGACCGCGTCCCGCGGTCGCTCTACCCCTTCGAAGGTCATCGCATCGACATCGGAGGTCACGCTTACCACTACCTCGACGAGGGCTCGGGCGAGCCGCTCGTGATGCTCCACGGCAACCCGACCTGGTCGTTCTACTACCGCGATCTCGTGAAAGCACTTCGTGACCGGCACCGCACGCTGGTGCCCGATCACATCGGTTGCGGTCTTTCCGACAAGCCGAGCGACGCTGAGTACCGATACACCCTCTGCCAGCGCGTCGACGATCTCGAACTGTTCTTGGACAAGGTCGATGCCGGCGATGGGCTCACGCTGATACTGCACGATTGGGGCGGCATGATCGGCATGGCCTACGCCATTCGCCATCCCGAAAGGGTGAAGCGCCTGGTGCTGATGAACACCGCCGCATTCCACTTGCCCGAAGTGATGAAGCTTCCGGCGGCGCTCTGGTCCGTTCGAAACACGCGTCTCGGCGCCTACTGTGTGCAGCGCTTCAATCTCTTCTGCCGTGGCGCCTCTTGGCTTTGCACCGTCAAGCGGTTGCCGAAGGAAGTCCGTGACGCGTACTGCGCACCCTACGAGACCTTCGACGATCGACTCGCAACGCTGCGCTTCGTGCAGGACATTCCGCTCGCGCCCGGCGACCCCGCCTACGACACGGTGAGCGTGGTCGAGGCCGGCCTCGAGCGCTTCCGTGAGACACCGATCCTGCTGCTGTGGGGCTTGAAAGACTTCGTCTTCGGAGAACCTGTGCTCGAGATATTCGAGCGCCACTGGCCTCACGCCGAGGTCCATCGTTTTCCCCAGGCCGGCCACTACGTGCTCGAGGATGCCAGGCACGAAATTCCCGGTCTGATTCGGAGTTTCGTCGCGGACCACCCTCTGTCGTAGACTAGCCGTCATGAACATCGCATCGTTCGTCGTCGAGCGCGCGAAAGAGACCCCCGATTCTCCGGCCGTCTCCTACCCACAGAGACGCGGGCGCGACGGCACTGCGCGCTACACACATTACAGTTACCGGCAGCTCGATCTCGAGAGCGATCGAATCGCGCGCGGCCTTGACGCACTGGGTATCGGCCGAGGTGTGCGCACGGCGTTGCTGGTGCGGCCCAGCCTCGAGTTCTTCGCCCTCACTCTGGCGATCTTTCGACTGGGTGCGGTGCCGATCGTGGTGGATCCAGGCATCGGCGCGCGCAGCCTCAAAACCTGCCTCGATCAGGCCGAGCCCGAGGCCTTTATCGGCGTACCTGCGGCGCATGCGGCGCGGGTCGTACTCGGATGGGGGCGACGCACGATACGAAGGAATCTGACGGTCGGCCGGCGCTGGTTCTGGGGCGGAACGACGCTTGCGAAGATTCGGCGTGCACCCCTCGCCGCCGAGTCCCAACCTGTCGCCGACACGCGCCCCGACGAGGTGGCCGCGATTCTGTTTACGAGCGGTAGCACCGGCTTGCCCAAGGGCGTCGTCTATCGCCACGAAAATTTCGCAGCCCAGGTCGAGGCCATTCGCGGCCTCAGCGTGATCGACCCGGGCGAGGTCGACCTGCCGACCTTCCCGCTCTTTGCCCTCTTCGACCCGGCCTTCGGCATGAGAGCCGTGATCCCCGAGATGGATCCAACCCGGCCTGCGGATGTCGATCCACGGCGCATTGCCGAGGCGGTTGACGAGTTCGCGGTCACGAACATGTTCGCTTCTCCGGCGCTGCTCGACACAGTGGGTCGCTACGGCGAAAAGCACGGGCTGCGGCTTCCGACACTCAAGCGCGTAATTTCCGCCGGCGCGCCGGTGCCCGCCGAGGTGATGCGGCGCTTCCTCGACATGCTGCCAGAGGGCGCCGAGATCCTGACTCCCTACGGCGCGACGGAGTGTCTGCCGGTGGCCTGTATCTCGAGCCGGCAGGTGCTGGGCGGCACCGACGCCGCGACCGACGCCGGCGCGGGCGTGTGCGTCGGCGCACCGGTCCCCTCGATCGACCTTCGCATCATCCGCATCGACGATGCGCCGATCGAGAAATGGGACGACGAGAGGGCGCTCGGGCCTCGTGAGATCGGAGAGATCGTCGTGCGCGGGCCCCAAGCCACCCGGGCCTACTACAACCGCCCCGACGAGACCGCCCTCGCGAAAATCGCAGATGCCGACGGCAGTCTGTGGCACCGCATGGGAGATGTGGGTTACCTCGACGACGAGGGTCTGTTGTGGTTCTGCGGTCGCAAAGTGCACCGCGTACAGACGCCCGATGGTGTGCTTTATACGATCCCCTGCGAGGCCGTCTTCAACACACACCCTGCCGTGCGCCGCACGGCCTTGGTGGGTGTTTCGAGGGGCACGTACTCTCTACCGGTGTTGTGCGTAGAGAAGCGGGACGGAGCAGAGACGCCCTCCGACGCCGCGCTGATCGCCGAACTACTCGAGCTGGGCGCCGCCCACGAGCACACGCGCAACATCCGCCAGCTCCTGTTTCACCCCAAATTTCCCGTCGACGCCCGCCACAACGCCAAGATCGGACGCGAGAAGCTCGCACACTGGGCGAGCAAGCAGCTCAAACGGCTCGCCGGCGGGAACGCACAGACGTGAAGGCGCTGGTAACCGGGGGCGGCGGCTTCCTCGGCAAGGCCATCGTCTGCAAACTGCTCGAACGGGGAGACTCGGTGCGCAGCCTCGCGCGCGGCGACTACCCGGAGCTAACCGCCTTAGGCGTCGAGACCATGCACGGCGACCTGGCCGACCGCGACGTTGTGATGCGTGCGCTCGAGGGTCGCGACATCGTCTTCCACGTGGCCGGCAAAGTCGGCATGTGGGGACGCTACGAAGCCTACCGATTGACCAACCTGGTGGGGACCGACAACGTCATTGCGGCTTGCAGACGTCACGCAGTCGCGCGACTCGTGTACACCAGCACGCCCAGCGTCGTGCATGCGGGAGGTGACATCGAGGGCGCGGACGAGTCGCTCCCCTATGCCAAGCGCTTCGAGGGCCCCTATCCCGAGACCAAGGCGGAAGCCGAACGTCACGTGCTTGCGGCCAACGATGATCAGCTAGCGACGGTCGCAATTCGGCCTCACCTGATCTGGGGACCGGGCGACAACCAACTCATGCCCCGCCTATTGGCCCGCGCGCGATCGGGCCGAATGCGATATGTAGGCCGCGAGGACAAACTCATCGATACACTCTACGTAGACAATGCCGCGGACGCGCACATTGCCGCTGGCGATCAACTCGCGCCTGGTGCCGCCTGCGCGGGCAAGGCCTACTTCGTGAGTCAAGGCGATCCGTGGCCAGCGAGCAAGATTACCAATGCGCTCCTTGCCGCGGCTGGGCTCCCGCCCGTAACGCGCCGCTTGCCCGTATGGTTCGCCTACGCAATCGGTTCGCTCGCAGAGGCGACCTATCGGTTGCTGCGGATCGAGTCAGAGCCGCCAGTGACACGCTTCGTAGTGCAGCAGATGGCCGCGGCTCACTGGTACAACATCAGCGCAGCGCGCCGCGACCTTGGGTACGAACCGCGCGTCAGCATCGAAGAGGGACTGGCGGAACTTCGGCGCCACTTCGAGCGCGACACCAGCTAGGGAAGAAACCGACTAACCAACTAGGAGCTTGACCCAAGACTGTCGCGGTAAGGTCCGAGCGTCGATGCGCGCTGCTGGCAAGGCTCTCGATTGAGCCCTAGGAGCCAGACCCAAAGGGTCTGGCGACGACGCAAAGAGAAGTCGAAGACTTCTCCAGCTAGCAGCGCTAGGGCGATTGAGAGCAACGCAGCCAGCGGTG
>JAFDAW010000095.1 GCA_019313605.1 Deltaproteobacteria bacterium | reverse complement strand
CCGCCGCGAATGGCCTCGGCCTCTTCTTTCGCGGAGCGAACGCCCGGGCTCATGAGCTCCGGGCTCGGATCACCTGGAGCACTTCGCGCGCGGCGCCGGGCACTGCGGTCCCGGGCCCAAAAATTGCCGCCACTCCCCTGCTCTTCAGGAATTCGTAGTCTTTCGGCGGAATGACTCCACCGACCACGACGGCCACGTTGTGCGCGTCGATCTTTTCGAGTTCCTGCACCAACTCGGGGACCAGGGTCTTGTGGCCGGCTGCCTGGCTCGAAACGCCGACCACGTGAACGTCGTTGTCGACCGCCATGCGGGCGGCCTCTGCGGGCAGCTGAAACAGCGGTCCCACGTCGACATCGAATCCGAGATCCGCAAACGCGGTGGCGATGACCTTCATCCCGCGGTCGTGTCCATCCTGGCCGAGCTTGACGACCAGCATGCGCGGGCGCCGCCCTTCCGCGGCTCCGAAGGCTTCAACCTCCGCGAGCACACTGTCAAACTCTTCGTCGCCCTCGTACACGCCGCGATATACCCCCGACACGGATTGTACGTCGGCCCGGTAGCGCGTAAAGACTTGCTCCAACGCCTCGCTGATTTCTCCAACGGTGGCTCGCGCCCGTGCGGCGTCGATCGAAGCCTCGAGCAGATTGCCCTCACCGCTTCGCGCAATCTCTTGAAGCGCGTTCAGCGTTCGCTCGACCTCGCTCGCATCGCGCTTGGCGCGGATCGATTCGAGTCGAGCGATCTGGGATTTCCGGACGGCTTCGTTGTCGATGTCGAGCAGATCGAGTTCGGCCTCCTCGTCGAGCTTGTATTTGTTCACACCGACGATCGAATCGTCGCCGCGATCGACCCGCGCCTGTCGCCGCGCCGCGCACTCCTCGATCCGAAGCTTCGGCATCCCCGCGACGATCGCCTTCGTCATGCCACCGAGCTCCTCGACTTCCGCGATGATCTTGCGCGCTTCGGCCGCAACGCTGTCCGTCAGCGACTCCATGAAATAAGAGCCGCCCCAGGGATCGATGACCGCGGGAATCCCGGTCTCTTCAGCGAGTACCAGTTGAGTGTTCCGCGCCGTGCGCGCCGTGCTGTCGGTCGGCAAGCCGAGCGCCTCGTCGTAGGCGTTGGTGTGCAGCGATTGGGTGCCACCAAAGACTGCCGCCATTGCTTCGATCGTCGTCCGGATCACGTTGTTGATCGGGTCATGCTCCGTCAGGCTCGCGCCCGAGGTCTGGCAGTGCGTCCGAAGCATCATCGAGCGGGGGTCCTTGGGCTCGAACTGAGCGATCATTTCGGACCAGATCAGGCGCGCTGCGCGCATCTTGGCGATCTCGAAGTAGAAGTTCATTCCGATCGCCCAGAAGAACGAAAGCCTCGGCGCAAATTGATCGATCCCCAATCCCTTGGACAGGGCTGCCCTCACATATTCGAGGCCGTCCGCGAGGGTGAATGCGAGCTCCAACGTCGTCGTCGAGCCAGCCTCCTGCATGTGATAACCGCTAATCGAGATCGAATTGAATTTCGGCATGTTCGCGCTGGTAAATTCGATGATGTCCGCCACTGCCCGCATGCTGGGCTCGGGCGGATAGATGTATGTATTGCGAACCATGAACTCTTTGAGGATGTCGTTCTGGATCGTCCCGGTGAGCTTCTCGCGCGGGCAACCCTGTTCCTCGCCCGCCACGATGAACGAAGCCAGCACCGGCAACACTGCGCCGTTCATCGTCATCGACACCGACATCTGATCGAGCGGGATCTCGTCGAAAAGGATCTTCATATCCTCGACGGAATCGATTGCCACGCCGGCCTTGCCGACATCGCCGGTGACGCGCGGATGGTCGGAGTCGTACCCGCGATGGGTCGCGAGATCGAATGCCACGGACAGGCCTTTTTGACCGGCCGCGAGGTTGCGCCGGTAGAAGGCGTTCGACTCTTCGGCGGTCGAGAAGCCCGCGTACTGCCGGATCGTCCAAGGCCGGTTCGCGTACATCGTCGCGCGCGGTCCCCGAACGAACGGCGCCATACCGGGAAGCGTGTTCGTCAGTTCCAGGTTCTCGATGTCGGCCGCGGTGTAGAGCGCCTTGACGTCCAGCCCCTCGGGAGTCTTCCACACCAATTGATCGGGATCGGCGCCGCGCAACTCCACGCTCGCGAGTTCGCGCCAGCGGGCCAGGTCAGCCCCTTCTTTGGGGGTCTTGCTCATCACTCTTCTCCTGTGAACACCGCTGCGCGAATCGAACCCAACCGGCGATCGCACCACTCGGGCGCGCAGGCGCATCAGTGCCCGCGTCGAGGCGCAAGACCATAGCCACTTCGATCCCTTCGGGCATCGCCCCGCAGCCGACGCGGAGGCCGGCCTTCAGCTGAAAATGGAGGGGGTTTCAACTCCGGAGATCGCGGACGTCACCTTCGAGAGCCTCTCGCCAACCGTCGACGTCGGTGCGAACAACGAGAGGGCATTCCGATTCCGCGACCGCCTCGAAGCGGGCGACGCTGCGATCGTAGAATGCGGGGCCAGCGTCGGACGCACTCGCTACTTCGGCCGCGCGCCGAGCGAGCCTCGCACGCGCAATGTGGGGGGCGCAGCGCACCTCGATCACCCGCTGGCCTACACCGAGTTCTGCCGCCAGATCTGCCGCCATGGCCCGATGCCGGCGCCGGCTGAACGTCGCGTCGAGGATCGCCACCCGCCCCGAAGCGACAATCGGACGGGCCCGCTCGAACAACGCCGCATAGGTCCGCTCCACCGCATCCGGTGCGTAGAACCCCTGGTCGGGAAGTGAGTAAACCCGGTTCGTCGGAGCGAGCCCGGCCAGTTGCTTGCGCACCCGGTCCGAGGAGATCACCACACCACCGAGCGGTTCGGCGAGTGCCTTTGCAACCGTGCTCTTGCCGGTACCCACGACACCCCCGACCAGCACCAGAAAGCCCTGCGCCTCCCCCCCCATCACTTCTGCTGCGAGTTCCAGATGGCGGCCAGCGCTCGCCGCGGCACGAGCCCGCTGCCCCGGATCGATGTTCGCATCGACGCTCACGATCGCGGCGACCTTCGCGCGAACCAATGCTCGGTAGGCGATGAAATAGTCGACGACGCCATAGAGATCGAAATCGTCACATTCGCTCGCGTAGGTGCGCAAGAAGCGTTCCGCCAGGAGCCGTTGATCGCGATACCACAGATCCATGGCGGTAAACGCCACTTCCGACGCAGTATCGATCTGCCGGAGTTCTTCGCTGAACTCCAGGCAGTCGATGATCACGGGTTCCGCGTCGTCTTCCTCGAACCAGATGTGCTGCAGGTGCAGATCACCATGGCCGTCGACGGCTCGGCCAGAGAGTCTGCGCTCTTCGAATCGCTGCACGTGCCGCTTGGCAAAATCACGCATGAGATCGGCTGTTTCCGCGAGCAGCGCCCGGACACCGCCATCTTCCAAAACCGCGAAGAGCGCGCGGAAGCACTCCTCGACGGGGTCCACACAGCGCGCGTGCCACGCTGTGGCTGCAAAAGGCGCAGGCGCCCCCAGCGGGTTCCGCTCGTGAAAACTCGCGATTCGGCGAGCGACGCGATCGATTTGGAGTTTGGAGAGTACGCCCTTCTCCAACAGAGACAGCGCGTCCCGACCATCCTGCAGCCTCCGCATCACCACGAAGTGCTCCGGGGCACCGTCGCCGGAACTCGTGCCCTCGGAAATGGGTCCCGCCCAGCACGCGTGCCCGTCGGTCAAGAGTGGCGCTATGCCCAGGTAGACGTCCGGCGCGAGGCGCCGGTTGAGAGAAACTTCCCGTGCGCAATCGGCGTTTCTCTCGGCACGGGTCGTAAAATCAACGAAGCCGAGAGCGACCGGTTTGCGAAGCTTGTAGACGCGACGCTCCGTGAGGAAGACGTGGGAGAGGTGGGTTTGAATCCACGAAACCCCTCGAACGGCGCTCGGATCTGTGGGATACGCATCGGGTTGCGCAAATTTCGCGAGCGTCTCTGGCGCGAAGCAATCGACCACATCCACTCCAACCGAGAGCGCCAAAACAGCGCGACTCCCTATTTCTCACCCCCAGAATATTCCTTTAAGCACCTCACTCGATCGGGCAACCACGCGCGCGCAATCGAATGAAAGACCCCGATCTTTGTCCATTCCCATCAACCCGCGTTGGCAGACCCGCCGTCTAGCAATTACATCCCAGCAGATTGCGTGCCAGCGGAAAGGCCCGCCCGCCGCGCTGAGGCTCGACCGAGGGGCAATCCGCCCCAGTTATTCGCAAGGTGTTGAGAAACCCTGCGAAGTCATCCATCTTTACTTGCCCTTGCGGGTTGAGTGGTTATCCCTTGAATGAGGATGACCCCACCTCGAAAAGTGGAGACCGGTGTATGTCACGTTTCAAGCAGATCCTGGTTCCGATCGATTTCTCGGCCCACTCGACCGCGGCTTTTGAGGCCGCCGTCAAGATCGCGGAAGCGTTCGACTCCAAGATTCATCTGCTCCACTGCTACCAGATCCAACCCGGCGGCATCTCGCCCTACGGGATCGCCATCCCCTCGAATTACTTCGCCGAGATCCGCGACGCGGCTTCTCAACAGCTCGCGGAGTGGCAGGAGAAACACGTTCCGGCGGGCATCTCGGTCGCTGCATCGACGATGTCCGATTCGCCGTCCGAAGCCATCATCACGGTTGCGAAGGAAATCGGCGCAGACCTCATCGTGATGGGAACCCGTGGGCTCTCGGGATTCAAACACGTCATGGTCGGGAGCGTTGCCGAACGGACCGTCCGGCTCGCTCCGTGCCCCGTGATGACCGTACACGCTCCCGAATCCGGCGGCGACTGATTGTCGCATGGCAAAGACTCAAGTAAATTCGAACCGCACAGGAGAATGAAATCGATGACACTGCGCGAACGATTGGAACAAGAACTGGAAGACCTGCGAACGACGCGCGATGAGCTGCGGGTGCGCGTGCACCTTGGCAAGATGGGCGCTGAGGAACAGTGGGAGCAGGTCGAAAAGCAGTGGCAGCACGTCGAGTCGAAGCTCAAGATCGTGGGCGAGGCGGGGCGAGAAATCGCTGAGGACGTCGGAGAAGCCGCAAACCTCGCAATCGAGGAGATCAAGGCAGGCTACACGAAGCTTCGCAAACTCCTCTGATCGCGCAGCACGACGCCTCTCAAAGCGGGCCCGCGTACATCTTGACGAAATCGCTTTCCGTCAGGATGCCGACCAGCCGACCTTCCTCGGCGATGACCACGCAGCCGATCTTGCGCTCGAGCATCAATCGAGCGGCTTGTTGTAGAGGCGCGTACGGGCTGAGGGTAGCCACGTTCTTGCTCATGACGTCTTTCACCAAGAGCTGATTGAGTAACTTCTGCTGCGCATACTCGCCGTAGCCGATACAGCGTGCGAGCGCGCCGCGAAACAGATCGCGCTGGCTCACGACTCCAACGATCTCCTGCTTCTCATCCAGTACGGGCATATGCCGAATGCGCCCCAGCTTCATCACATCGTCCGCAATTTTGAGCTTGTCGTTCAGCTCTAGCGTCGCGACCTCCTTGGTCATGATGTCTCTTACGTAGACCACTGCTTTCGTCCCCCGCTCCGTTCGACCCATCATTCTGGGGTTGCACATCCGGTGCCAGCCGGGGCGCGGCTGAGCTATCTGCAGAGCGATTGCGCGCCTTCGGCTGGGGCGAATGGCCACGCTCAACGCCAGAGCGCTACCCTGCGAGCGGCAGTTCGGACCCATCGATAACGTGAGTCGGGTCGAGCAACGGGGGTGGGCGAAATGGCGTCATCTGCACCTGCGGGTCGCGATCGCCAGGTCAAGCGCGTGCTCATCGGCGAAGGAATCGCGAATCTTGCGGTGATGGTCGCGAAGGCAACGGTTGGGTTTCACACCGGTTCGATTGCGATCATCGGCGACGCAATTCACTCGCTGGCCGATCTTGCGAACAACGCTGTCGCGTTTATAGTGACCCGCATCGCGAGTGCACCCCCCGATTCGGAGCACCCCTACGGGCATCGGAAATTCGAAACTCTCGCGGTTTTCGGGATCGCCACGCTGCTCTCGGTGCTCGCGATCGAAATCATCCTCGGTGCGCTCGATCGCGACCCACGAGAAATCACGCGAGAGCCCTGGGGTCTCGCGCTCATGCTGGGCGTGCTCGTCGTCAATGTGGTGATCGCGCTCTGGGAAAATCGCTGGGCGCGGCGACTCGACTCGGAAATTCTGCGCGCGGACGCCCGGCACACCATCGCCGACGTTTTGACGACGATCGCAGTGATCATAGGTTGGCAACTCGCCTCGCGCGGATACCCCTGGCTCGATGCACTCGCATCCATCATCGTCGCCGCGATGATCTTCTACCTCGCGTATGGGCTCTTCCAAAAGGCGATCCCCGTTCTGGTCGAACGAAGCATCGCCAACCCCGACGCGCTATCGAGCGCAGCCTCGGCGGTCGATGGAGTCCACGAGACCCGCCGCGTTCGTTCGCGCCAGGGCGGATCGGGCCCCGCGATCGATCTCGTCGTGAGCGTCGACCCCGATCTGTCCACCGCCGAATCCCACGCAATTGCGGACGAAATCGAACGGGTGATCAGCGAAACCTTTTCGGTAAGCGACGTTACGGTGCACGTCGAGCCGCACTGAAGCTGCGCGCCGGTCTTGCAGCTACCGCTTCAGCGAACTGCCGGGCGGGTCAAGATCGGAAAATACACGACCACATATGTCGCATAGGCGATTGCAAAGAGACCGCCCGCTACACTTAATCCCGACAGCTGCAAATTCCCAGGCAGGAGCGGCGACAACACCCGCGCAGCACCCGCCGCAATGACGAGCAGATAGGTGACTGCAGTGATGCGACTGGCTCGCAGCGGGCGCCCCGTGTGGCCGAGTGGAGCGCGCGTCATGAATGCGAGAATCATCGTGGCCATCGCTCCGGCACCCAGCGCATGGAACGAAACCGCCGGCGGGAGCAATCCCGTGAGGCTCGAAACAGCACGGGCCGCGAACGCGAAAATCAACCAGCCCTGCCCAATGTGAAGGATCCAGAGCAACGGATTGTCCAGCGTGTCCCGAAGCCGCCATCCCTTCGCGCGCAAAATGAGCAACACGGCGACCAGCAGCGCCGCGCACCCGTTAACGACTGTGCCGATCGATCCGATCGGCCGATTCCGAACGACGAGATCAATTGCGAGAGCGAGGACGACGCCGAGAATGGTCAGCTTCGAGAGGGTCTCGCTCGTCTTGACGCCCTGCTCCTTGCCCTTCGCCCGAAGTGCCCCGCGCGTGAAGTTGGGGACCACGCGCCCGCCGATGATGGTCAACATCACGATCATCACATAGGTGCCCAGATAGAGGCCGGTGGTCGCGCGGTTCGGCCAGGCATTCGTGTAGGGCAGCAAGCTCAGCAGGTTCGCAATCCAAAAGACAAGCAGGAACACAGGGAAGACATAGTGACGCGGCTCTTTGTGGCGATAGATCGGAGGCAGTACGAAGCACAACAGCCCTGGAATCAACAGCAAATCGAGCGCGAAGCCGACCCCGCTGGGAAGCGATGCAGAAAACCACATCCCAGCTCGCCCGAGCAACCAAAGCAGCCAGAGAAATGCGAGCGCTGTGCCCGATACCGGATTTGAAGCTGACCAGCTCGGAACCGCTGTCAGCAGGAACCCACATAACGCGGCGGCCGCCCAACCGAAGACCATCTCATGGCCATGCCACCAGAGCGGCGACGCAGCAGTCCGCGCAGGCCACCAACCCGAGAGCACACCGATCCAGTAAACGATGACGATCGGCGCATAGCAGCCGGCCGACAAAAAGAAGGGGCGAAACCCGTAGCTGAAGAAGGCACCCGAAAAAGCTCCACGATTTTCGCCACTCACGGTTGAATACATCTGGATTTCATCGTCCCCTGTCTGTTCAAATCCGTCGACTCCCACCTGCTGCCGATTGCCCCGCGGTGGGACGTCTTGCCTCACCCAACACCGCCACGGCGTTTCTGTGCCTCCGCCACCGGCACAGATTATGCTTGGTTATGCAGGTGTAACTGAAGAAAGGGGGAACGACCATGACTCGATTCGAAACGATTCTGGTTCCCGTCGATTTCTCGGAGCACTCCCAGGAAGCGCTCGACACCGCGACCCAGATCGCCCAGCTGTTTGGATCGACGATCCACCTGCTCCACTGCTACCACATCCAGACCGCGGGCGTCTCCCCATATGGGATCGTGCTCCCCGCGGGCTACTACGCGGACATTCGCGACGCCGCTGAAAAGCGACTCAGCGATTGGCACGAGAAGGTGTCCAGCGATGGGATCAAGGTCGAGTCTCAGCTTTCGGCCGATAGCCCCTCGCTGGCGATCAACCTCGCAGCCGAGGAAGTCAACGCCGACCTGATCGTGATGGGAACGCGCGGATTGTCCGGGCTCAAGCACGCAATGCTCGGCAGCGTCACAGAACGCGTCGTGCGCCTCGCACCCTGCCCGGTCCTGACCGTCAAGCACCCCGAAGCCGACTGATCCGCGCAGGCAGTACCCTAGCGACAAAGCGCGACCGGGGACGCGACCGGGGACGTTGTTGAATAGTTGAATGGCAGGCCAACGCGGCGGATCGTTGGCGTCCGCGAAGCCAGCGCCTCGGCGTGTCTAGCGGCGGTGAATGCGATCTGCTGCTAGATTCCATGTCCCCCTTCTTGGCCCCGCGAGCTCGCCGCCATCGCACGCTCTGCGCGAATCGACGCCCCCGGTATCCACCACCACGTGATGATTCGCGGCATCGAGGGTCGAAACATCTTCCGCGACGATCGCGACCGCAGCAATTTTCTCGAACGACTGGACGAGCTGGTTCCAGAACTCGGGTTTCACTGCTTCGGATGGGTACTGATGCCCAACCACGTCCACCTGGCCGTGCAGAGCGGCCCGGTCCGCATTTCCCGTCTGATGGCGCGGCTCAACACCGGATACGCGCGCGCCTTCAATCTCCGCCACCAGCGCCAGGGCTACCTCTTTCAGAACCGCTTTCGCTCGCGAATCATCGAGAATGACGCCGACCTGCTCGGCGTGATCGCCTACATCTGTCGGAATCCACTTAAAGCGGGAATCGTCTCTTCAATCACCGAACTATCCGACTGGCCCTGGTCCGGATTCTCCGCGCTCACAGGCGCGCGCAGCGCGCGACTCTTTGAATCGGTAGGTGCCACACTCGCGTTGTTCGGAGACGCTCCGGATGTGGCTCGCTGCAATCTGGCTCAGTTCGTAGCGGTAGCTGAAATCGAAAACACCAGATCAGCGGCCGCCGATCCACCCCCAGCCCAGTGCGGCAGCTCCTCCACAAACAAACGAGCGCTCAATCACCCGACCGATCCCGCCACCCCTACAACTCCCGTGCCCGATGCCAAGCGCATTCAACTCCAGGAACTGATCGATTCCGTCTGCCAGCAACTCCGCATCGATCCCTCGGACCTCCGCAGCCGCCGACGCACGAAATCCCTAGCCCGCGCCCGAGCCAGCATCGCATACCAAGCTGTCATCAAACACCACATCGCGGGCCGGCAGGTCGCCAAAGCCCTAGGCGTATCCCCATCCGCAATCAGCCACGCCCTCGTCCGCGGCCAAACCGCCCACCCCAAAAAGCCAACAAACCTACCCTAACCATCTCTCCCACTTCCCCAACCAACAACTCAACTATTCAACAACGTCCCCGCTCACCTGTTCGACGACACCCCGCT
>JAFDAW010000332.1 GCA_019313605.1 Deltaproteobacteria bacterium | reverse complement strand
TTCCCTTTGCGGCGTCCCGCGACCCCCTTCCGGGGTCGCGCTCCTAGCTGGGGAAGTCTGCGACTTCCCTTTGCGGCGTCCCGCGACCCCCTTCCGGGGTCGCGCTCCTAGCTGGGGAAGTCTGCGACTTCCCTTTGCGGCGTCCCGCGACCCCCTTCCGGGGTCGCGCTCCTAGGCGAGACTCAGCCCGATCGTCAGCGGCTCGCCGTCGATGCTGACCTCGCGTTGGTGGTCGCCCTGCTTCGGAGGCGCATCGAGAGTCACCTCGACCGCCAGGGCTTCGCGGCTGAGTTCATCGATGCGCGGGCGAACGGCATCCAGCAAAGCCGGTGCCGCGGCCAGCGTCAAGCGGATACGGCCGGTGTACTCGAGGTCGAGCTCCTTGCGGAAGGTCTGGATCCGATTCAGGACTTCTCGAAACAATCCCTCCGCGATCAACTCGTCGGTGAGTGTCGTGCTCAATACGACCACACCCGAAGATCCCGAAGCGGCCGCAAACCCCGGGCGCGCGCGCAGCGAGACGCCGATTTCATCGGGGCCCAGTGACAAAAGCTCGCCGTCGATCTGGATTTCAACGCGGCCATTCGATTCCAACTGCGCGAGCAATGTCGCGCCATCTGTTTCAGCCAGCGCCTTTTTCAAAGCCGGCATGCGCTTTCCGACGCGGGGCCCGAGCGCGCGAAAATTTGGCGCGACGTTGTAGGTCACGTAGTCGTCCGCGTTCGGAACGAAGTGCACCTCCCGAACATTGAGCTCATCGCGGATCAGGTCCAGGTGGTCGCGCAACGCGGGCTCGAGATCCGGCTCTGCGAGGACCAGTTCGGCGTCTGCGAGGGGTTGTCGAACCCGGAGCTTCTGGGCGGTGCGCACCTGCAGGCCGAGAGAAACCAAATCTCGAACCGCGCCCATCGAGCGCGAGAGCGAGCGATCGATCACCTCGCTGTCGGGCTCGGGGTAGTCGCAAAGGTGAACGCTCTCCTCTTCAGAATCCGGGAAGGGCCGGCGGACGAGGTTCTGCCACATCTCTTCAGTCGCGTAAGGCAAAAACGGAGCGAGCAGCTTGGCGAGCGCAACCAGGCACTCGTAGAGCGTCCAATGGACGTCGAGCTTGTCGGAATCCAGATCAGCGGCCCAGAACCGACTGCGGCAGCGCCGCACGTACCAATTGGAAAGCGCATCGACGAAAGCGGTGAGCGTGGCCGTCGCATCGTAGACGCGAAACTCGTCCATCTTCTGGACCACGTCGGCATTGGTCAGTGCGAGTTCCGAGAGAATCCAGCGGTCGATCAACGCGCGCTCGCGCGGCGGCCGGCGACCGGCCCCACAAACTTCGCTCGATGGATCGAATCCGTCGATGTCCGCATAGATGCTGAAGAACGCGTAGACATTTCGCAGCTTCAGCGGAAGCTCGCGTTGCTGAGCGCGCACGCCGCTGAGTGAATGGCGCGTGGGGTTCCAGGGCGGATTCGACGCGTAGAAGAACCAGCGGAAGGCGTCCGCTCCCGGCGCGGACGAGTTCGGGTCTTCGATCCAAAGCTTGTTGACCGTGGGCAGCCGGGGAACTTCGCGCGGCATGATCTCATGGTTGTTCGGTCCGGGTTCCACACCCAGCGCGGATCGATCGGCTTCGCCGATTGCGATGACGCGCCGAGGCATCCTCGCCGGTCGCAGCGTGAGATCGAGCGCCGCATCCGGCGCGTCGGCGCGATAGGTGCGAACCGATGTCGACTCTCCGCGCAGGTCGAGGCCGTCGTAGTCCTCGCGCGCGATCAACGCGGTCCCACACTCCAGCGGTTCCTCGGGCTCGACCACCGCGAACTCCAGTCGAATGCGATCGAGAATGACCTCGGGCGGCGTGTAATTGCCCTTGCTCTTCGACTCCTTCTTGCCCTCTCGGTCTGCGACGTGCCCGAGCACCACGCAGGTCCGATAGGGACGGGGAAGCGGTCGCTCCGGAAAGAGCAGCGTCGAAATCCAGATCAGCGAGTTGAACCAGCCGCGGGTCTGGTCGATCGCCTCGGAGATGAAATCGGCGGGGAAGTTCGCCTCGAATTCCTCCACGCCGCGATGGGGGTAGCCCCACTGCGCAAACGGCATGGATCCGGAGTCGAACCAGGCGTCGATGACCTCCGGTACGCGGCGGTAGACGCCCGCCTCGCCGGGTTTCGTCCAGGTCACGGCGTCTAGCCAGGGCTTGTGGACGCGAAGGTGTGGCGACAGATCGGGATCTTTCGCCTGCGCGGCCTCGAAGACTTCGAAGGCCGCGGGGTTGCGCTCGAGGATCTCCGCGACCGAGGCCGGCGCATCGAGTGCTCCCGTCTCGTCATTGATCCAGATGTTGAGCGGCGTTCCCCAGAAGCGCTCCCGCGACAGCGCCCAGTCGACGTTGTTGCGCAAGAAGTCGCCGAAGCGCCCATCGCGAATCGTCTCGGGCAACCAGTTGACCTTCGCGTTGTTGGCGAGCACCTCTTCGACGTGATCCGAGGTGCGGATGTACCAGGCCGGCCTCGCGTATTGGATCAGCGGATCCTCGTCAGACCGCACGCAAAACGGATACTCGTGGCGGACCTGCTCGGCGTGCCACATCAGGCCGCGCTCTTTCAATTCGCGGCTGAGGTCGCGGTCGCAGTCCTTCACCCAGCGGCCCGCGTAGCGTTCCGGCGCGATCTCCGGGTCGAAGCTTCCGTCCGGCCGAACCGCGCACTGCAGCGGTAACTCGGGATGCTTGCGCTGCTCG
>JAFDAW010000331.1 GCA_019313605.1 Deltaproteobacteria bacterium | reverse complement strand
CGGTGGTCGCCGAATCGTAAAAAAAAAAAATCGGCGATTCGGGTGTCGCCGAGTCGAGCAGCGGTGTCGGTCCATCGGGCAGCACGATCGCCGGATCCAGACGATGCAATTCCGGGGCAATCTCGGCGAGCAGCTCGGCACGGACCGGGTCGTCCACGATCGCCGCCCGGGGTCGGGCATCGCGCACCACATGGGTGAGTTCCCGTGCGCCATAGGCGGTGTTCGTCGGGAGGACGACGAGTCCCATTCGGACGCAGGCGACGTAGCTCGCAACGAAATCGGATGAACTCTCAGCCGAAATCAGAATACGATCACCGGGCGAGAGTCCCAGCCTGGCCAATCGCCCGGCGAGCGTTGCTGAAATGGATTCCAGGTCTCCGCGGCAGAGCCACCCACGATCGGGGTCGTGGATCTGTCGGGCCTGCGGGTCGGCCTCCCAGTGGCGTTTCCAGACGGAGGAGAGGTTTCCGGCACCTCCCACGGTCGGATCGAAGGTCTGACCCGGGCCGACATGCGCATTTTCGGGAGGCATCTCGGCAGCATAGTTCAGGTTTGGAGTTCAGTGGTCGCGCGCTCGCAACCGCGGGGCAGGCCGGATGGGTTTCGGGTTTGGGGCGGCCCGCGGGAAGGATTTGAAAACCAGCTCGATCGGGAACCGGGCTCCGGCAACCGGGGTCGGACCTTCCATCTGAGACATAGTGTGTTTTTCTCCTTGGATTGAGCTGGCGAAGGGCCCGTGCGAATGGAACGCGCACGGGCCCTTCTCTCGTCTGGTCCTGTCTGGTCCAGTCCGGCCGCCCGGATCAACGACCGGCTTTTCTTCGCGCGCGCCACGCGCGAAGTCGCTCCGCGATGCCAGCCTCTGCGCCCTTTTCCAGGGGCTCGTAGTAGACGCGACCCCGCAGCGCTTCCGGCAGGTTTTCGTCGGCCACGAAAGCATCCGGCGCGTCATGCGCGTAGACATAATCTTTTCCGTAGCCCAGCTCCTTCATCAAGCGCGTCGGCGCGTTCCGCAGGTGCAGGGGGACCGGCAGGGGCCCCTGGCCTTCGAGATCGGCGATCGCGTGCCCGAGGGCGGTATAGGCCGCGTTGCTCTTGGCGGCACAGGCCAGGTAGGTCGTGGCCTGGGCCAGCGGGATCCGCCCCTCTGGCATTCCGATTCGCTCGACCGCCTGATGGGTCGAGACGGCCAGGGTGAGCGCGTTCGGATCCGCATTGCCGACGTCCTCGGAGGCGAAGATGACCAGACGACGCGAGACGTAGAGCGCGTCCTCCCCGGCTTCGAGTAGCCGGGCCAGGTAGTGCAGCGCCGCATCGGGATCGCTTGCGCGCAGGCTCTTGATCAAGGCGGAGACGACGTTGAAATGTTCTTCACCATCACGATCGTGGCGCAGCGCGATCCGTCCGCCCGCCTCGCGCACGGTTTCGCGCGACAACGGCTCTCCGCGCTGGCCGCTCGACAGATGGACGATCGCGCTCGCTTCGAGAATGCCCAGGGCGCGCCGGGCATCGCCCTGAGAGGCGAGTATCAATGCGTCGCGAGCCTCTTCGCTGATTTTCAATTTCGATGCGCCGAGTCCGCGCTCGACATCCTCGAGTGCGCGGTCGATCACGCGTCCGATCGAATCCGCGCCGAGCGCTTCGAGCGGAATCACGCGGCAGCGCGAGAGCAGCGGCGCGATCACGCTGAAGGAAGGATTCTCCGTGGTCGCACCCACGAGCGTCACCACCCCTGCCTCGACATGGGGGAGCAGCGCGTCTTGCTGTGCTTTGTTCAGGCGATGGATTTCGTCGATGAAGAGCAGGGTGCGCAGACGCGTACGCCGCGCCGCTTCGATCGCTTTGCGGATCTCGGGCACACCGGCGGTGACGGCGGAGAGCGCGGTCAGGCGCGCGTCCTGCATCTCTCCGAGGATCCAGGCGAGGGTCGTCTTGCCGCTACCCGGAGGACCCCAGAGCAGGAGGGAGGGCAGTGCGCCCTGGGTGACGAGGGTGTGTAGCGGACGGCCCGGGCCGAGCAGATCTTCATGGCCAAAGAGATCTTCGAGCCGTCGGGGGCGCATGCGTTCGGCCAACGGCGCGTGGGGTTCGAGCCGTCGCTCGGTTCGCTGAGGGAAGAGGTCGAGGGTTTCGTCCGGACTCATTCGGTGATTCTAGCCAAGGCGGGACGCGCGGCAGGCCTTGAGTCCGCGTGTCTGAAACGGGATCATCGCAGCGCGCCCCGCATCCGGGGCCGGGTGGGTGTTCTCGATGATCGAAGTGTTGCGGATCGAAAATCTGGCTCTCGTCGAGTCGGTCGAGCTCGAGTTCGGGCCGGGCTTGAACGTTCTGACGGGCGAGACCGGCGCGGGCAAGTCGATCGTATTGGCGGCGCTCGCGCTGCTCACCGGTGGGCGAGCGGCGGCGGATACGCTTCGCAGCGGCACGGAAGAAGGCGTGGTGGAAGCGCTGTTTCGAATGGATGGGCACGAAGATGTGGCGCGCGCGCTGGCGCGACGGGGGCTGGCGGACGAGCCGTCGGAGGATTCTGAATCGGAGGGTCCCGCGGAGCTGATCGTTCGTCGTACGCTACATGCGAACGGTCGCAGTCGTGCTCGAGTGGGTGGACAGCTCGTGCCGGTTTCGACGCTCGTCGAACTCTTCGGGGGGCAGCTCGAAATTTCGAGCCAGCACGGATCACAGGCGCTTCGCAGTCCGGACGTGCACGCCGAAGCCCTGGATGCCTTTGCCAACAAGACCAGTGTTCG
>JAFDAW010000094.1 GCA_019313605.1 Deltaproteobacteria bacterium | reverse complement strand
CCCAGCATCGTCGTGAACTCGCCGGGCAGAGTGACCAGGGTGACCTCCCCCAGCTGGTAGGCGCCAATCGGGACCTCCTCAGGAACCTGGGCGATTTTGTCGAGGATCAGCGGGAGGTTCACGTGCAAGTGAGTCCCGACGAGCTCGGGGGAGAGAGGATGCTTTTTTACACCCTGCCCTTCGATCTGGTGTTCCGGATCTTCTTCCGTCAGCCCTTCTCTCCAACCCGCATCGCGGAAGAAGGTCCAATCCGGTTCCGCGCCGGCAAAGGTCGAGGCGCCACTGATGGGCTTTGCCAAATCCGCTAGCCGGCTGTGGGTGAATCCATGACGGATGGGTCCCGTGACGTCGCTTCCCGCCTGCGCGATCAGCGTTCGGATGCCGTCTGCCAAGATCGTTCCGAGCGTCAGCGTCGATGGGCGGTCCTGGCGCTTCCAGTTGGATGCAACGTCCCCTTCCGCTCCGTTGAAGATGGCGACGACCGAATCATCCAACTCGTTTTCCAGCAGCGTCGCCGCCACTCCGAAGAGGTCGCTGCTATAGACCTGCGTTGCTGGCCCCATGGCCGTCGGATGCAAAGCGTAAAAGGCCACCACCGCCAGGGGATCTCCGCCCGCATCACGTGGCTCCGCGCGGATCACGGTGAGCGTGGGATCGATCGCCCGGTACGCATCCTCACCTCCGACCGGAAATGGTGTCGAAACGATCCGAAGATCGGAGTTCTCCTGGAGAAGCTGCTGTGCTGCCTCGCCGTTCTGGAGGAAGGCCCCCAGGCTCCGGTTGCGTGCAATCCCGCCCAGCGCCATCTCGTTTCGGAAGAGCAGTGCCGGCTCTCGATTCTGCCAGGCCTCACCGATCGCTCCAGCGATTCGATGGGACAGGAAATCGAACAGGTCCCGGTCGAAGCCGAGTTCCGGCGAGGCCAGGGCGTTGTACAAGGGCGAGCTCGAGTAGTTGCCGGGGCTATGGTGGGTGTGGGTCGCGGCAAGAACGATCTGCTCTCTACCGAGTTGGGGCGCTCCGTAGTCGGTAGCCACGAGTTCCGCCACGCGATCTGCGAGCCCCGCTGGCATCGCCCACAGGTCGCAGGAGACCATCGCCATGCTGTTTCCCTCTGCGTCCTCGAAAGCCACGGCGCGGGCATAGAGGCGGGTCCAGACCCCGCGCGACAGCTTTCCCGCCGCGGACATGCCGCCCATCGGATACCCGGGCATGGGAGTGAGATCCGCCTTCGCGGCGCCGACCTGAAACTGTTGGGGCGGAACCGCCGGCTCCGGAGCCGGCAGCGATCCCGAGATGGACGCACAGGAGGTCAGGAGGGCGAACAGAAGCGGATAGCCGATGCACACAGGCCGAGCCATGAGTCCTACTCCACTGGCCGGTGGCTGTGGGTTAGCGATACCCGGCCCGGGTGATGACGCCGATTCTGTCGTGGTGCAGGCAGGCAATCCCGATTGCGCGGGCACCACGCCGCCTCGTCGACTCCTTCTATGGGATGGCGAACCGCGAGAGGGCAGCCACCCTGTCAAGCTAGCCCAGCTTCCGAATGGACGTCGAGTCGCGTTCATACCGCTATCGGCACGATGACCATGGCCGGATCGAGCGGCTCTTGATTCGTCGGGGTTTGCCTAATGCGGGGGATCCCGACCTAGGCTCCCTCAAATCAACCCACACGAATGCCCAAAGCACCGTTCTTTCTAGGCGCCACGAGGCATTCGTCGCGAGTGGGCGAAACGATCGAGGTCGTGGCACTGGCTTCTGTTATTTTCGAAACGGGTCTTTCGTGTGAATAAGATCAAGCCGATAATTTAACCCCTACTAGACCACCCCGGTGCGCCTGGATCCGAAATCTCGAGGTTTCTCATGAAGCTCGAAGCCGTTAAGCAAGCGAGGCTGGGATGCGCGGACTCATCGCTCGCGCTGCGCTCCCTCACCCTCCTGATTGGAAGCGCGCTGCTCGTGAGCGGAAACCCGTCGATGGCGCAGACGGAGTTCGAATCGCCGCCGACGTTCAGCGCATCGAAGATTCTACCACCGGAGCTGCTCACCGGTCCGGACTACCGCATCGCGGAACAAGTCATCAACGACGGTTTCATGAACACCTATACCATCAACTCCCGGTTCGGAACCTTCACCGCCAGCTCCAACGAGGAGCTGCTGATCAGAGTCGGCGAAGTACACGCCATCGCGGCGATGGACGACTGGGCGAATAGCGAGCAGTTCGTCAAGGGTGCCCGGAAGGCCGGTAAAGACCGGCTGGGAAGCGCCACGCGCCTCGTCATCGATCCGGCGGGAACGTTCAAGGACACGGCGGGCGGGGTCAAGGAGATCTTCCAATCGGCTCGTCACGGTATCGACGAGGCCGGCGATAGGGTGAGCGACAAGGTGAGCGGTGAAGACGATGGTGAAGGCGGCGGCTTGGACGTCAAAGAGTTGATCGGCTACTCCCGCGCCAAGCGTCAGTACGCAGCAGAGTTCGGCGTCGACCCGTATTCGACGAATCCGGTCGTGCAAGAGCACCTCGGGCGTCTCTCGCGGGCTGGATTCGCGGGAGATGTCGGGGCGGGCGCCGCCCTGACCGTCGTCGACGGCGGCGTCGGGATGGCCATTTCCGTCGCGGGCCATCTCCAGTCGCTCAAGGAACAGGTTCGGGACATGAGCCCCAATGAGCTGCGTGAACTCAACGAGAAGAAGCTTCGAGCGATGGACGTGGAGCAATCGGTCATCGATCTCTACCTGGGGAACTACGCCTTCTCGCCGACCTACCAGACCGCGTTCGTCGCGACCCTCGAGGAGATCGATGGCGCCGCCGATCGCGGCGAGTTCGTCAAGGTCGCCGTTCTCGCGAAGGATGAGGATCAGGCGCTGTTCCGTCTGAGCCAGGCGCGCATGTATGCGAACTACCACAAATCGGTGAAGCCCCTTCGGGCGTTCGTACTGGTCAGCGAACTGCTCGTCATCGCCGCGCGTACAGCCGATGGCGCGCTGGTCGTCAACGTGCCCGCAGACCACGTGTTCTTCACCTCGAGCCTGGCCGGCTTCTTCAGGGCGGCGCGTAGCGGGCTCGATAGTGTGGCCGGCGTGTCGAGCAAGCAGGTGTGGATCGCTGGCGGCATCAGTCCGATGGCCCAGAGTTGGCTCGAAGAGAGCGGCTGGACGGTGCATGCTGACGCGAAGAAGTAGCTGCTGTCTTGGGCGATTGTTCCGCCCTGGCGCGCATGGCTGAGGGCTCAGGTCGCCACGGGAACTTGGCTCCAGCTCCGCACCACGAACTCATCCTGCCCGAATTAGTTTGAGTGCAGGCTCAATTCAACTGCTCTCGGGCCAATTGCACCAACACCCAGTACGGAGGCCGATAGCCCCGCTCACGTTCGAATTGCACGGCGTCACCGTACAATTCTTCGGCAATGCGAGCGTGGCGCGCGGAAAACACGCGGACTCGGAGTGCGGTGTCTGCCGCCATACCCTCGGGGATGGACCCACGGCCCCCCAACAGAGTCCTGATTGCGCTGTAGACTTTGAGCAGGCGCGCCGCGGCCAACTGGTACCACGGATAGGACAAGTCGTCTCCCGCATCGGCACCTTCGAGCATGGCGTCGATCACCGCGTTGTCCACGTGGTCTTGCCAGAGGGAGTCGGGATCACGCCATTCGGCGACGACCGCCAACTGCGGATCGTATTCGAGGTCGGATGGCTCCTGCGTGGTGAAGTGGCGGACGCCCAGGGCATACAACCAGCGGCGCAGGCCTGCTCGGGAGAGAGTGGACAGTCCCATCCACAGCGTCACCCCAACCTCCTGGTACGCCGAAGACGCGACTTCTGAGCAAAAGAGCTTCGACGAGTCCTGGTAATCCATTTCGAAGTCGTAAGGGACGTGCCCTGCCTGCACTCGCCGAAGTGCGTGTTTTGCCGCGCGGTGGGGAAGAAACGGGTCCTCGACGACCGAAGGCAAATCGGCACGGAGCCTGAGAACCATGATACGCAACTTCTTGTCTGCGAGATACTCGTCTACCTCGGCCACGATCACGCCCCGTTC
Source organism: Deltaproteobacteria bacterium (assembly GCA_019313605.1). Taxonomy (GTDB): domain Bacteria; phylum Myxococcota_A; class UBA9160; order UBA9160; family SMWR01; genus JACZVU01. The sequence continues at coordinate 8,381 of JAFDAW010000094.1, read as the reverse complement.
AATGTGGGACTCGATGACAGAGACCTGACCCGATGCTTCGTCTACGTGAACCAACGCGACGTGCGAGAAGTTTCCAGGATGGTCGTTGCCGCGGGCGATCAGTGCCGACGTGGGTGCGCCACCTCGGGATAGCAGGAGGTCCCCGGAGTGAATCTCGACCCCCTGCACCATCGAGGAGGGTGTGGGAGCATCGGAGGTTGCTCCTTCCATGAGGGTCTGCGCGACCTGGGGTTGCTGAAGCATGACCTCCTCCACCGCCGCACGCCCCCCGTATAAGACTCGGTAGAGGCGTTCCCGTGACGTCCCATCGGTCATGTCCCATCTCGACGACTGCCGCTTCACTGCATCTCGCAGCCGCCCATAGGCCTGGGCGTATTCGACCTGCGCGTCCGGACAACGTGCCACCGCAGGTCCGGCGGCGAAGAAAGCCTCCTCGAGTCGGTCAAAGGCAACGGCCGTGGGTGGTACAGGTCCCTGCTCCAAGTTTTTGATGGCTGCCGTGATGGCGGGTAATTGGTCGCTGAACAGGTGCTCATCTTGGGAACAACCGCGAGATCCCTGTGCCGCGTACCTGTTCTCGAGATCCCGCCACAGGCCGTCCCGGTTCCATGCGAACCCCTCACCAGTCGATGCGATGGAAGGCGCGTGCGCCTGCGGTGAAGGAATCGAGAGAACCGCAAACGCCAACGCTGAGCACACAAGGGTGGTGCGCACGGCACGGTACAACGGGCGCACGATAGAATTTGGCTGAGTCACGACAAGCCTCGTTGGGTGACGCCAGATGATAGAGCGAGAGCACCGACAACGAATTGTGGTGGTCTGAGTATGAACCCGACAGATGCTATCAACTACTGGATGGGGATGGCGACGCCGTCCGGCGCGGACGCTCGGCACCGGCTTGAACTGGTGTGAGCAATCTGGCTTCAATTAGCTGTGAACGGATGGATTTTGGGCAACCGCTTTGCCGTCTCCGCGACTAGAGCCTGTCGCTGGATTTGCAATCCGCGGCTCGGGCCAATGTGACGATCACTTTTGCCTTAAGCTTTACGTGATTCGAGCGCCCGCTACCGCGCGCCCCCTGGGCCTGATTCGCCCTCGACTCACGAGTTGGAACTGCTGCCGCATTCCACTATTCATGCACCAACGCCGCGGGCCGCGCGGCGCGCTCTGGACCGACCGAGGGCGGTGAGGAAGCCGACGCCGAAGGCGAGCATCAACCCCTGGCCGGGCTCGGGCAGGGCAATGACGGAGTAGTAACCCAAAATCCCATAATCAGAGTAACCAACTGGAGGATTCGCCATGGGAGTACCCCAGCCTACCCCGTCAATCGACAAGTAATAGGTACCGGCGGAAAGGTGTATTCCAAAGGAAGCGCTGATCAAATCTATCGGGTCTGAGCTGTAGAGCACAGCACCGCTCGCGTCGTGTATTTGAGCCAGAATATCTAGATTGGCGGCTCCAATGACAACGTCCTCGTTGATCGACATAAGTACATCGGAGTCATCTGAGAGTGTAAATTCGAAGTAATCGACATCATCATTTTCCGAGACGATACCCTCTGCGGCAAACTCCAGACTCGTGCCCGATAAAGTAATGGGCGTCGCAGAGAGAACATCCCCACCGTGATCGTCCACCCGGTAATCGACACCCGATACCGCGGTAATGACCGCCAAGTCATCTTGCTGGTTCGTTGCGCCATCGTAATCGCCAATACTCCATGTGTTCAGGGAGTACGCTCCCCAACCCATAGAGGGACACCATTGGGTTTCCCCGGTTCCGTGGCCCGTATAATATTCTTGGCCGCCTCGGCCGTCATGGCCGAGATTCAGTGTATGGCCCACTTCGTGAGTGATCGAATCGGCGATCCAGAGCCAGGTGTCGTCGCCTGGATAGACATACGCGATGTCCCCATTGGGATCTGCCCAAGCGCCTCCATAGGCCCATGAATAATCATAACGACCACTTCCATCAACAACGGCCCGCTGGCCGAGCCATCCGGAAGGCGGCTCTTCCGTGGTGACGTCAATATTGAAAGGGAGAAAATCTTCCGAAACCGAGAACCATGTTTGCTGTATCACAGTGCGCTCTGCATCTGAGAAAGTATCGGGATCGCCATCCATGTCCCAAGGCCTGTAGCCTCCCTTCTTGTGCCCATCCCAATCGATGTATAGAACCTGGGTGGCGCCGAGATTGCTGTGCAATAGGAATGTGTCCTCGAGTGGCGCTACCAAAGCTGTAATTTGCGGATCAATGATTACATTCTGTGCAGCCATGGATTTGTAGTCATCCGCAGTAGGCAAAGGCCTTGGACAGGTAAACAACTCACCAGATGCCGCGTTCGAGCTCGATGCGGTCGCTGTGTTTCGGCTCACCGCCGGGCACACGACTAGCGCAGACAACAATATGAGCGTGATGATTCTCTGCATTAGGATGGTCCTTTCACAAATAGAATCCGAATCGCCGGGGCTTCATCGCAGCAGGGGTCGCCTGTGCGTCGTCAGCCGTTCTCAGACTTTGGGACCGCATTTCTCCGAGAGGGATTCGGCTCCTCTTTACAGCTAGACCGGGTTGCGTTGATTCTCTTTCTTTTGTCGTTCCAATGTCAAGCGCTTTATCCTGTGTGTGGGCGTCAGGATCGTTGCTGGTGGCCGTGATGGCCTGCCTCCCTCAGATTGATCTCACGTGTCGCTCTAACCAACCGAGCAGCGTCCACACCTTGGTCTGCTGGCGCTCCCAGTCGTAGAAGACCGGCACCATCATGCAGAGGCCAGAACCCACATCGGTGTCGCGCGAGGCGCCTACAGGTGGTCCGCGGCGCCCGCCTCAACTCAGCGGCAGGCTGGGTTGGCGTAAATCGAGTCGGGCTTCCTGCGCCTCGAACCGCAGGTCGAGCTCCGCGACCCGGGTGGTCAACTCCTCGGCGGTCGAGCCTTCACTCGGTGTTCGCGCCAGCGCCTGCTGCAATGCGTGGCGAGCCGCAGGGAATCGGTTCTGGATCTCCAGGATGTCGGCCAGGCTTCGCCAGACCTGGTGTCCGGTGGAGTCGAACTCGAGGGCCTGCAAGCACAGATCGAAGGCCTCCTCCGGCCGCCCCAGCGCGATCCGGCCGCGTGCGCAGGCATCCCAGTACTTCCAGCTATCCGCAGAAAGCGCTCGCGCAGCGTCGAAATCGCGGACCGCTCGCTCGCCGGCGCCCCGAGTAAGCGCCCGCTCGCCCGAACGCCGCAGCCGCTCGGCGTGATGCCGGCGGGCAGCTGCGGCGAGCTGCTGGAGCCAATGCGGCGCCGGGCTCCGGTCGACGCGAAGCGTGCACCACGTCCCGCCACGGCCGCGCGCGAAGTCGATCTCGATGGAATGCCACCACTTCCTGCGATTCCAGACGTCGACTCGAAGCGGTGTCTCCCCCTTCGCGGGCTGGAGGACGAACCGCAGGTCGCCCGGGTACTTCACAGCCGACATGATCGATCGGAGACCGCGGGCCGGCAGCGTTAGTCGACACTCGGTTGCGTCGCTCTCGAGCACGACGAGCGGCGCGGGGGAAAGACCGGGTACCGCGGAAGCCGTTGTTGCGAACGACGCGCCTGTGACCGAGGCGGTAGCAGGTGCGACGCGTGCGGCCGTGCCGGAGGCAAGCCGCCGCCGCAGCTCCCGCAGCCCGCGCCGGCGACGCGCGACGGCCCGGCGGCGATGGCGGGAGCGCAGGTTCGCATCGAGAGCCTTCGCGAGGGCTGCTCCTCGCCGGCAAGCGTGCTCGGCGCGGCGCAGGTCGATTTCGGCCGCGAGAGCGGACCGCGCATCCACAGCGCCCTGCGACGATTGCTCCTCTCCGCTGTCGAGGTCCACCAACGGCAATCCCGCGTGGAAACGAGCCAGCCCAGCATGCGTGTCGGCGGCGATCAGCTCGATGGCGAGCCGGACATCCGGCGCGGCATATCGCCGCAATGCGAGCAGCTTCCGCAATTCGCTCCGGCAGACCGCGATGAATCCCGTCCGAAGCGAGGCCCGGCAGAGAGCCTGCGCGGCGTCGAAGTGGCCCGAGACGTCCTCGCTCTTCCCCGAACGCTCCCGAGCGAGTAACGCCCAGCGCAACGCCGGCTCCAGGTCTCCCTGCCGAAGGTGCCAAAGCGCGGTGAAGGCTTCGATATGCGGGCGCTTGAAGGATTCGAAATCGCCGCACTGGTCCCACAGATCCAGCAGCTCCCGGGCGCGCGCCTGCTCGCCGCGTTCGAGCGCGCAGGGAATGAGCCGACGCAGATAGGGGGTATCCGCGAGGCTCGCACCTTTCGCCTCGCGGACGGCGAAGGCCCGCTCCACCAGTCGCAGCCCCGCAGCGCGTCGGCCCCGAGCGAGCTCGAGTCTGGCCTGGGCAAGCAGCTGGTGGCAGCGTGGATGATCTTTCCCGCCCTCGGCTAGCTCACCGATCCGCCGCATCAGCGGTTCGATGCGCGTCAGCGGCAACGCGCGTTCGATCGCCACGGACCCGGCGCGCGTCGCAATCTTGTACACCGTGCTGGGCGAGATCCGGGCCGCCTTGTGGTCGAAGCAGATCGGGTCGAGCAGCTCCGAGGCGCGTTCGAGGTGGCCGCGATTGTGGAGTGCGCAGCCCAACCAGGCGCGGGTGGTGAGATCCTCCTCCGGGGTCAGCGAGAGTGCGAGCATCTTCTCCCAGGTCGTGATGGCGAGATCGACTCGGCCTTCTCGATAGTGGTGATTGGCCCGACTCGCGAGCCGGGCTGCTTGCTTGGCCTCGCTGGCTCGCCCCATCAACCCGCCCCTCCGACCGCGCGGCGAAGCACACCGGTCAGCCGCTGCGAGAACCCGTCGAGCGAGCGCCCCGCGCTGAACCGGACGCTCGGGCCCGGAATCATCTTCCGCAGGCTTTCGATTTCGGCAGTCGCGACGTAGAGCAGCGGCCCCCAGCTCCGCTCGAGCCCGAGGATTGCCTCGCGCGTCTTCTCACGCGCGATCTCGCCGTTGAAGCCGTTCGCGCTCGGCGCCCCGTCCGCGATCAGGATCGCGATCTTCCGCTCGGCCCGGCCCGACGGTGTGTCGCGAAGCGTGTCACCGATCACGCGGATCGCATGGGCATCGCGATTGTTCCCACCGATCCCGAGCGAGCCGAGACCGGGGACGCGGCCCTGCGCATCGATGGGGTAGCGGGTGATCCGCGTGCTCGGCCCACTTCCGGAATCGGCGTCGTGGCCGAAGAACTCGATGCGCACCCCGGGCAGCCGCCGCACCGTCTCTGCGAGCAACACCGCCATTTCCCGGGCGGTCTCCTCCGAATCGCCGGCCATGCTGCCCGAAAGGTCGAGGATGACGACGATCGCGAGCGCAACCCGCTCGCTGCTCGTGCGGTTCTTGAAGAGATTCGGATCGTAGTCGTGAGCGTATAGGCGCCTAACATCGAGCCGCCCGGTATTGCGCCTCGCGGCGCGCCGACGCGGCAGCAGCTGGTGGATCCGCGCGGCGAGGGTCTCCCCTCGGCACCTGCGGCCAGCCAGCTGAATTGCCAGCTCGGCGGGATGTCTTTCCACTGCTCAGGTGGAACCAACAACCCGACTTCGAGAGTTGCGCGTCGGATCTCCTCGGGAGTCTGCGGGTACGGGGTCAGGGCCGTGATCACAGACTCGAGTCGATCCGCATAACGATTCCAGAGTGCAGGCGAGATCGGCGCCACGCAGCGCACCAGCGTAAAAACCGCGGAGAGGAAGTTGGCGTTGTCCGGCGCCGGATGGAGCAGCCCGACGCGCGCCGCGTGCATTGCCGAGGCAAGAGCCGGAAGCTCTCGGGTAACGATGCCCTCGATCCGCTCGTCCTCGAGCACGTTGCCGATCGCCTTGAAGAGGGCATCGCGCGGGATTTGCTCGCAGGTCGTGTGGGCCAGGTGCGCGCCCTCGTGCGCGGCCACGCCGAGCAGCCTGTCGAATCGAGCGGGTTCGCCGCTCGCTCCGTCGAGGATCTGTCCGTCGAGGTTCACGCGCCCATGCTCGAGATCGGCGCAGGAGACCCCGCGCTCGAATCCGAGCTCGACAGCGCGTCGGCCGACGAACGTCACCAGCGTGCGCGCCGCCGCCTTGGCGACGTCGTGCCCGGGCCGGTCGCTGCCGGTGAAGCGGGAGGTCAGAGTTTTCCCACCCTGCCCCAAGGGCAAGTGTCGGCGCTGCGCTGCGTCCGTGTACCAGCGATCGAGCATCGCGCCGCTCATCGTGTCAGCTCGCACAGCGTACGCACGGTCGCGTCGGACTCCGGATCCCAGAATCCGAGCGTGGACGTGAAGGCGTTGTAGGTCCCGATTCCACCGATGAGCACACTTGCGACCCGTACCAACCCGCGTGTCGATATGGTGTCTGGAAACGCGCCGCACTCGTGCTGGCTGCGAATCTCCACCGCAATCTTCATCACGCGCCGGATCTCGCGGTCGCCGAGCCCCAAGGAACGCAGGACCTCGGGCTCCCGATCGCTGTATTTAATCCGGATCTTCATAAACCGATCGAGGAGAGCAGGATCGAGAGCCTCGGTTCCGCAGTACGCGGGGCCAAGATTCGCAGTTGCAATGATCACTACGCCGGCTGCCAGGTCGACGACCTGGCGACCCGGCGCCTCCTGCTCGAGGTAGAGCCGGCGCTGGTCGTCCATCGCCGACATCAGCATCCCCTGGGTCTTCGCGTCGCCGGCGCGGTTAATCTCATCGAGAACAATGACCGAGTTGGGAACGGTCACGGCCTCGACAAAGCGTGCGCGCGTGAAGAAGGTTTTCCCGTTCTCGAGCCGGGTACTTCCCTGCAGAACACTTTCCGGGTCGACCGCCGAGCCGAAGTGACAGACCTCGATGGGGCGCTCTAACTTCCGGGCTGCCCACTCGGCTAAGCGGGTCTTGCCGGCCCCTCTGGGTCCGGTGATCAGGACGTGCTCCCCGTTCTCGATCGCCCAAAGGAGCAGCTTCTGCTGGTTCTTCTCGATGAAGTCGTCGATTTCGATGTGCATTGGTTAGAATCCCTTCGGGGTAACGTGCGCCGGGTGCCGGGCGCGAACGGTCGGCGTCGGGGTGAATGACCATTCTGCCGGTTATTGCTACTCGTTGCACAAATAAATTCAATTCACTATTTATGAATGAATAATTCGTTACTTTCTGAACTGGAGACGAACGTGAAACGCCCCCACATTCACATCCCCGACGCCGACCTCGACATCTACAAGGCCGCCTACCTCGCGACGAAGGGCCATTCCCAGAAAGAAATCGGGGACATGCTGGGCGGCATTGGCCAGGCCACGGTGCATCGCAAGCTACGCGAGGCGCGGGAGCGAAAGCTGATCGGAAAATCGCGACCGCCGTGGACAGGGACCGACGGAGCGCGTAACACGGTCGAGGATTTGCTCAGCCGCCCAGTCGACGAGTTGTCCGACCGCTTCGCAGCCCTTTCCGATCGACCCGAGCGTCTGCTGGAGGTGCGAATCCTCGAGAATGCGCGCGACGCCGGAGAAACCGAGCATCAAGATTTCGCCCGCCGTACCGCGCGCTATTTAGTCGACGACCTGCTGCGCGCAAACGACAAGATCGGTTGCGCCTGGGGCGGGCTGCTCCTCAGCGTGGCCGAAGAGGTCGAGCGGCTCTACGATCGCCCACACTCGAAATGGGGGGACATCGCCTTCATGCCGATCTGCGGCGACACCCCCGAAGTCTTCCGAACGCCGATGTTCAGTGCCGCAAACATCGCGGCCCATTTCGATCGCGCACTCGTCGGCCGCACCGATTCCGAATACACCTTCAGTAGTGTCGCCGGCTGCATTCCGAGCGATTTCAGAGGTGCACGTGCCCAGACGATCCGAGAGTTCTTCCAGACGATTCCGGGCTATCGCAAGGTATTCGGGGTCGATCCGCAGCTCGCGCCCAAGAAGCCGCCGTCGAAGAACCAAGGGCACCGGCCCGCACGCGGGGACGGAGGGGGAATGATCACCCAGCTCGACGGCGTGCTGACGAGCCTCGGCACCAACGAGGACGACAGCCTCTGGCTCGTCGCGGCCGCAACCGCAGCGCAAGTCGAGCCGAGCGAACTCGCGTCCGCCTGCCCGGGCAACGTGGGCGGGATCTTCCTGAGCCACCCACACCCGACCGCGGCCCAGAAGAAGATCGTAGATCGCGTGAACGCGCGCTGGACGGGCGTTTCCCTCGAACACCTCGAGCTCTGCGCCAAGCGGGCAACCCGCGACCCGAAACGGCTCGGGGTGACGGTGCTGGCCTGCCGCGGCGAGAAGCAGGCGCTGATCGCGATCGAATGCGTCCGCCTGGGTCTCGTAAGCCGGCTGATTCTCGACCGGAACACCTCGCACGCGATCGCGCTGGCGCTCGACCGGCTGGAAGCCGGCGAAGTTCGGGAAAA
>JAFDAW010000330.1 GCA_019313605.1 Deltaproteobacteria bacterium | reverse complement strand
CTTCCTCGAAACCGTGCGTTCGTTGGCGCGAGTGCGCGACGATATCAAGTTGCTGGCCGATTCCGGCGGCTTTCCCGAACAGCGCTACCTGCTCATTCAACTCGACTGTTTTCTCGAGGAGATGGGATATCTGGCGATTCGCCACATCGCGAGCACCTATCAGAACGAGGGCGTGCGGCTCGAAGAGTGTTTCGAGATTCTCTCTATTTCGGCGAGGAATCTCGCCCACGGCGGGCTGTACTCCGAAGAGCTCTGCGAACTGGCAAAGATGCTCGCTCCCTCCGGTCGCAACGATGTCGAACTGCTGAACGTCATCGAGGCCCTGCAGGATTGCTACCACCGGGTGCTGCAGCGCACCTCCCTGTCATACGAAGCGCTCGACGAACTGCTGGGGCTCTCCAAAGACGAGCTGCGGAGTGTGATCGCCAACCTGCAGCGCTACATGCACGATCTGCACAGCATTGCGAGCCTCACCGACGTGGCGAAGACATACCTGCTCGCTCGTACCCAGGACTCGCCGGAGAGAGCAGACGAGGCGATCGAGGTGCCGGAGTCGTTCGACGTTCTCCATCTCGCACATCTGGAGGAGATCGCGGCACGCGTCGCGAACCCGAGCGTTTCCCTGCGCGAAGCCTTCGGCAACAAGGGCGGTAGCCTGATCCGGATCAGCCACGCCGGCATACCAACCCGCCAGGGCTTCGTTCTACCGACCGATCTTGCTCGCTCGCGGATCCACGAGCGCGATCCGGATCGCTTTGCGAGCGAGATCGCAACACACCTCGCGGTTCTCGAGAAGGATATTGCCCGACGCGATGGAGAGTCGGTGCAATTCGGCAACCCGCGGAACCCGCTGTTGCTCGCAGTGCGCGGAGGCTCGGTGTTCTCGATGCCCGGGATCCTGTCAACGATCGTGTTCGTCGGGATCAACGACGAGATCGCCGCATCGCTGGCCGCTGAAGATCCGTGGTACGCCTACGACACCTACCGCCGCTTCCTGACCTCGTGGGGAGGATCGGTGATGGGAGTGGACCTCGAACGCTTCCACCTCGTCGAGGAGGCGAAGGAAACTCACGGCATCCGTTACAAGAACGATCTGCCGTGGGAGGCGATGCGGGACATCGCCCAGAACTGCAAGAAGATCCTGCGCGAGTACGGTCAGTCCGACGTGCTGGACGCGGCGCTCGAGAATCCCGAGCGCCAGCTCACCGCAGCGGTGACCGCCGTGATGGAATCCTGGAACACCAAGCGAGCGAGACGCTACCGCGAAATCAAGGGCCTCTCCGACACCTGGAACACGGCGGTGGTCATCCAGCAGATGTCGTCGGGCAACCGGCGCAGCGCCGAAGTGCGCGAGGGAATGGACGAGACCCGCTTCTCACTGACCGGTGTGATTCCGAAGACGATGGTGACCCGGCTCGGCTTGCGGCGACTGACCGGCGACATCAAGTTCTCGGCCGCGGGTGATGACCTCGTGGGAGGCCTGACGGCGGCAGACTCGTTCGAACCGATCGCCAGACTGCGCAGCCTGATGCCGATGCTCGAGCGCCGCATCGATCACGCGGGAACGCGGATCCGGATGGCGAGAGGGACCGACGTCGAGATCGAGTTTACCGTCGAGCGCGGTGTCCTCAGCATTCTGCAGGCGCGAACAGCCGTAACCACGCTGAAGGAGGAGGTGCGATCGTTCGATGAGCCGGGAGAGGCGATCGCCTCGGGAATTGGCATCCGTGGAGGCGCGTTTCGCGGCCGCGTCGCGTTCAGCGAAGCAGATCTCACCCAGCTTGCGGGTGTGGAGGATGCGGACTCTGATGGAGTCCTGCTGCTGCTCGAGAACCCGACCCCGAATGAGATCCCGTTGATCCTGTCCGCCGATGGCTTGCTGGCGGCACGGGGTGGCTCGACTTCGCACGCCGCTGTCGCAGTTCACGGGATTGAAGACCGGCCGTTCAGCGCGGTGCTAGGCGCGATTGCGCTGCACGTCGACACCGAGAAGCAACACGCGGCGTTCGTCGACGCCGATGGACACGAGGTGGCGCAGGTCACGAGTGGCGACGTGGTGTCGATCGACGGCCGCACCGGAGAGATCTGGATCGGGACGCGGGAGATTCAAAAGTAGAAGCGGGCATCTGGCGGTTCGAGGCGCGATTACGGTAGGGGCCACGCCTTTTTGTGCGCGCGGGCTCCAGCTGCCACATCGCTGCGACAGAGTACGCGGGTTCCCCGCCCGGGAATCCGCCAGACCAACCCGAACTTCTCCAACTCCTCGACAGTTTCCCCGTCGAGTTCATTCTCTTCGAACCACAGAACGCTGGTCTGCGGAACTCGAGCCGGTTCGACACTGCTCGCCAGCTCTCGTGCCATCCTCATGTCAGCTCGATGGCGCTCGCGAAGCCTATCGGGCGTCACACCAAGAGATGCCAGCCCTTTCGAAACGGACTGAACATCAGACGGATCGACCCACCGCGCAAGCATGAAAGCGTCGGAGTCCTTGGTAGCGAGAAAGAAGGGGCGAAACGCCTCGACGGCTTTCAGGAACAGCCGCTCCGTCCGGAACCAGAGGAATGCGACTCGGGTATTCCAGTCAGGTGGGAGGATCCACTTCTCCAGGTCGCCGCAGACCACGTCGGCACCCAGTCGCTCCACCGAGGGAAAACCAACCGACCCAGCGTGCGCGTAGTCCGCCACCAGGAGAGGTGCTCTCCGACCTAGCTGCTTTCGAATCGATGTGAACAACTCTTCTACGGGCTGCCGGGTCCCCCGCC
>JAFDAW010000329.1 GCA_019313605.1 Deltaproteobacteria bacterium | reverse complement strand
TTCCCAGAGGTTCGGTTGGAGGCGGTCCCCGAGTTCGGGGTAGATGTACTCGCACTCCATCAGGCCCAGGGTCTGCTCGCTGCCGAGAAAGTGCCCGGGGCCCTTCACCACTTCTTCGATCAGCTCGACCGAGAGGGTTTCGTCGGTCACCTCGATCCCGCGGAGCACCCGCAGCACGAAGCCGATCATCTCCGAGTCGATCGCCATCGCCTCGAAGCAGCAGCCGAGCAAGCTCGCCTGCATACCCGCGGACTCGTGGATCATGTTCGCGCCCGACATCCCGGTCATCAGCGCGGTGATGGCCTTTTCGACGCCCGCTTGATTGTCCGGAATCTTCGAGTCGGTCATGCTGGCCGCGCAGCCGCTCGGCAGATCGTAGAAGTTGGAGATCTGCGCGGAGGCCGCGTTGAGCAGCGCCTCTTCGGGGCCGCCGCCCGAGAACGCGCCGGTTCGCAGGTCCGAGGTGAAGGGCCAGTTGCTGAAGATGGTCGGGTGCCCGGGCTTGAGCAGGTTCACCAGCGCGACGCCGCCGAGGCCCTCCGCGGTGGTCTGCACGAGCGTGCCCGCGAGGGCTGCGGGTGCGGTCGCCCCGGCCTGCGCGGCGATGACCATGTCCACTGGCATGCCGACGCGCACGGCTGCGCTCGCGACTTCGAGGCTGAGCTCGCCGTAGCGCAGCGGCGGTACGAGGCCCGTGCAGTACAGCGAGCAGCAGGGTTGTTCGGCAAAGCGCCCTTCGCCGCCGAGGATCATGTCGAAGATCTTCGCGGCGGCCTCGACGCCCTCGCCGGACGTGAAGCCCGTGGCCACGTGCTTCGAAGTTCCGGCCGCCATCGCGTAGATGACGTTCACGTCCATGTCGAGCCCGCCTTCCATCTCGGTCGGCGCCACGGTGCGCCCGAACCAGTGGATGTTCGGCAGGCAATCGGCGAGCCGCGCGAAGTCGTACCCGTCGCGGAAACCGCGGCGCCCGCCGTTCCGAAGTGCACCTTCGATCCCGACAATTCGAAGTCGTATTTTCGCTCGCGGCCGTAGAGGGTGAAGTTGCGCGCGGCGCCCGCCACCATGTCTTCGATGTAGGCGCGCGAAAACAAGATGCGATCGTCGTCGGTGATCGTGAGACCCTTTTCGCGCGCGATCTCGGTGATCTCGGGGCCAGCGCCGGCCATGCCGATTCGCTCGAGCACCTGGAGCGCGCCCTCGTTGATTCGCTCAAGCGCCCGATCGTTGAGCGGTTTGATCCAGCCGCTCTCGACTCCCGGCCAGACAACCTGGGCTCGTTTGGATTGAGCCTGTTCGCGCACGGTCATCCGGGCTGCGCGCCCGCGACGTCTTGCTGCTTTAGGTCCTTTTGCGGACATCTCGTGCTCCTCGCCGGCGAATCCTTCGGATTCGCTTGCGTCGTCGCGTGACCCAATTCTGGGGTCACGCTCCTTGTTGACGGGCCGTTCCCGAAGCTCGCTTACTCTGGCAGTCCGGGCCGCGGGAATCCAGCGGAAAGATTGGGGTTTGGCAAGGGGGTCGAGGTTGATTTGTTGATCCGGCCGGGTTGCTGCGGGTCGATCAGGGCCGTTTCGGAATCAAAACCGTGTAGTCGAGGTCCAGGACGAGGTTCGACGGGTAGCGCTCGCGCCCGCTCTCAGGGTCGCGCGTCTTGATCTCGAAGTGCTCGAGGCTCGGATCCTGATTCTTGACGCCGAGCAGCCTCAGGCGAAGAGCCCCGAGGTCCTCCCGGCCGAGTTCGACTCGTTCGATCACATCGGTGAATGCGTAAAGGGTGTCACCGGCCACGGTCGGATTCGCGTGGGCACCCGAATTGAAGGCCAGGATGCGCAGCGCGTTTTCGAGCCCGTCGTAGGAAATCATGTGGGCGAGTGAGATGATGTGACCGCCGTAGATGATCCGTTTTCCGAGTCGAGCGTCCTTCTGGGTGTGCTGGTTGAAGTGCACTCGGGCGGTGTTCTGGTACAGACGCGTCGCCATCTGGTGTTCGGCATCTTCGATCGTCATGCCCTGGGGGTGCAGGATGCGTTCGCCGGGTGTCGCCCGTGCGCTCTTCGGGCTTTCGTTTGTTGACCATCGCCCAGCGGTAGAAGTGGAGAACGAGCTCGTCGTGCTGGTTGTAACCCCGCGTGCGCACCCAGACGATGCCGACGTCGCCCTTCGAGGTCTCGCGCTTGGCGATGACCTCGGTTTCCGAGCGCAGCGTGTCTCCGGGAAACACGGGTACGCCAAAACGCACATCTGCGTAGCCGAGGTTGGCGGGCGAATTCAGCGACACGTCCGGAACCGCTCTACCGAAGACGATGTGGAAGACCAGCAGGTCGTGAACGATTTCCCGCTCGAAGCCGAGTGTGCGCCCCAGTTCGCTCGAACAGTTCAGCGGCCTGCGATCACCGGTCAGTGCGATGTAGAGCGAGAGGTCGCCCTCGGTAACGGTCCGGGGAATCGCGTGGTGGAAGATCTGGCCGCGCGAGAAATCTTCGAAGAAGTTGCCGTCGGTGATCTTGGAGGAGGTCGTCATCGGTGGTCATCCCAGATGAGTGAGGCGGTGTTCTGCAAATTGCAGGCGGACGATCCTAACCGACGTGATCGCGAACGGGAAGGCGCTGGATCGCGTTTTTCATAGCCGGTCGCGGCGCATCACGGTAGGGATTCTACGGTGTAGTGGAAGATCTCCCAGCGGCTCGACCAGGCGTCCAGAGGAAGCCCCGCCTTGCGCTTGAGTTCGCGCCAGAACTCCGCCGGTTCGGGGAGGCTCTCCCAGACGGCGGGCAGAAAAGTCCCCTGCCGGGTGCCGTCTCGCACGACGATGCCGTCGATTCCCGGGCGGATCGCCTCGAGCAGCGCCTTCTCATCGGGGGCGGAAAGGGGCTCGAGGGGGCTGAGGATCGAGACGTGGATCTCGAGTTGCTCGAGTTCGCTGGTCTCGAGAGGGGGAAAGCGGTTATCGCGAAATGCCGCCCCGAACGCGCTGCGTGCGACATCCGCGACGAGGGGCCGGCTCGCCACCAGGCCTCCGACGCAACCGCGAAGCTCACCCTTGCGGTGGAGCGTGACGAAGGTTGCGCGCATTTCTCCGAGTTCGGGCGGGTAGGCGTCGGGATCGACGGCGAGGGACTGGCCCGTTCGCAGGCGCCACGCGATCGACTGCCGGGCGACGTCGAGTAGCAACGCCTTGCCGGAGCTTGCGCGCGGCGGTTCTTTGGAGAGATCAGCTGAAGACATAGGACCCGTAACCGACGACCCGCGCTTTGTCGCCCGCGGTGTCGCCCGAGTTGCGCAAGTCGACGGTTTCCACCGACAGCTTGTGGCGCTTCGCGGCAACCAACAGGCCGCGCGCGGGGGCGCGTCCGCACGCGGATTCCCGCCCCAGCGCACCGGCGTCGAGCGCTTCGATCGCGCGACTGGTGGTGGTGTCGAGGCGGCGGGCAGTTTCGTAGTCGTAGTAGTGGCTGAGGTCCGAACTCACGACGAACAGCGTCTCCGGACCGCCCCACAACCGCTCGATCACTTCGCCGACTTCTTCGGGTTCGGCTTCGCCCACGGACAGCGGCACGAGCGAGAAGTCTTCGAGCACGTATTGAAGAAACGGAAGCTGCACTTCGAGGCTGTGTTCCTCCCGATGGGCGGCGTCGAAGATCTGCACCTGGGGGAAATCGAGGATCTGATCGATCGCCTCGCGGTCGAGCGGCACCGCGCCCAATGGAGTTTCGAAGGCATCCGCGCTCGAAGCCGCGAGTCCGTGCAGCGGGATCCGATGGGAAGGCCCGAGCAGGACAACCCGCCGGATCGTGGGCCGCTGACCGGCGATGCGCGCGTACGCACTCGCGGCCACTGGGCCGGAATAGACGAAGCCCGCGTGGGGGACGATCAGCGCCTTCGGGGCCGGAGCGCCACTGGGGGGCGCCGGAACCGCGGCGAGGTAGCTCGCCAGCGCGCTCTCGAGTTCCGCGCTGTCTTCCGGGTAGAAAAAGCCCGCCACCGCGGGCGCACGTGTCGGACTCATGTGGGCTTCACCGCCTGTCCGCCGATCGCTCTGTGGCGAACCCCTCTAGTTTGACACGCCCGCGGCTCATTGCATCCTCTGACAGGTTGTTGAAATGCTTCGGACCGAGCCCGGCGCGGGAATTCGGGCCGAGGCGAGCTGGCCGAAGGCCAGCGATGCTAGCGACCGCGTCGCCGTCAAGGCGCGAAAACGCAGCCATAGCAGCGCTACGGCGAGGTTTCGCAACGCAGAACTCGGCCCGAAGGCCCGTGCTGGGCGACGGGAGGAGCTTTTCAGCATCCTGTTAAGGAGGGTTTCGAGAGCATGGGAGACCTCGTGGAAATCGCTTCGGAGGTATCCGGGCGCTATTGGCATCGGCTCGAAGACGGTCAGCTGCAGTGCGACCTCTGCCCGAGGGCCTGCCGCTTGCTCGACGGCCAGCGCGGCCTGTGCTTCGTGCGGGCGCGGCGCGGCGAAGAGGTCGTCCTCACCACGTACGGGCGTTCGAGTGGATTCTGTATCGACCCGATCGAAAAGAAACCGCTCAATCACTTTCTGCCGGGTACACCGGTGCTTTCGTTCGGGACTGCGGGCTGCAATCTCTCGTGTCGCTTCTGTCAAAACTGGGACATCTCCAAATCTCGAGAGTTCGACACATTGGCCGACGCGGCGTCTCCGGAAGAGATTGCCCGCGCCGCACAGGCACACGGTTGCCGCAGCGTTGCCTATACGTACAACGATCCCGTGATCTTTCTGGAATACGCGGTCGATGTCGCACAGGCGTGCCGCGAACTGGGCTTGAAGTCGGTCGCGGTGACC
>JAFDAW010000328.1 GCA_019313605.1 Deltaproteobacteria bacterium | reverse complement strand
GTCCCGCATCGCCTTCAACGCTCGCGCATCCTCTCCCGAGGGCGGCGGATCCAGATCACCCGCCAGGTCCTGCTGTAGCTGGGTTCGAACCGCGCTGTAGGAATCGATCAGGTCTGCCAACGCCACACCGTCGAGCGCGCTTGTCGCGCCACGGCTACGCGTAACATCGATCTGGTCTCCCAATGCACGCGTCTGCTGGAAGGTCTGCTCGATATCGCCAACGCTGGGCGGTGGAGCCTCGATCGCAGGTCGTTCACCGCAGAATCCGATTACCACTCCCGCGACGCCAGCGGCCGTGAAAGTGAGGATGAACGCGGCGGCAGGGCGAGAAACGTTGGCCATGGCTCCTCCTGACGTTGGGAATGGAATCATATACCGTCTGATCCCAGACCTCCCGATCCATGCGTGCCGTGGCGGCCCGAACGGATCGAATTCTCAGAATTGGAATTTTCTTCATGCGGGACGACAAGCTCGAACACTCCCTCGCCGCCGCGGCGGGACGCGACCTTCCGATTGCGGTGCGCGGATCGGGATGCCGAATCTGGGACCGAGAAGGCCGCGAGTACATCGACGCGTGCGGCGGAGCGATGGTGATGAGTCTCGGCCACTGCCACCCGCGCCTGGTCGAGGCCGCAAAGCGCCAACTCGATCAACTCACGTTCACCTACCGATTTTCGTTTTCCAACGAGCCGATGGCAGATCTATCGGCCCTGATTCGCGAGATCGCACCGATGCAACGCGCGTCGGCTTTCTTCAACTCCTCGGGCTCGGAGTCCGTCGAGTCCGCGATCCACATGGCGATTCTCTACTGGCAGCACCTCGGCAAGCCAAACAAGATCGAATTGATTTCGCGCTATCCGAGCTATCACGGCTCCACGCTAGGTGCACTCGGACTATCGAGTTCGCGTTGGCGCAAGGCGTTCGAATTGGTGCTCGAGAAGAACGCCATCGCCCAGCTCCCGGGTGCCGACATCCGCGCGCGCCGCAGCGAGGCAGACGAACTCCGCTTCGGCCTCGACCAGATCGAAGACGCCATCGTGTCACGAGGACCCGACCACGTCGCCGGGATCTTTCTGGAACCCATCTCGGGCGCAAGCGGCGCTGCGGTCGTACCTCCCGAAGGCTACATCGACGGCCTGAGGGAACTCTGCAACCGCTACGGCGTGCTGATGATCTGCGACGAGACGATCACGGGGTTCGGCCGCACGGGCGAATGGTGGGGATCGAACCACTGGAAGGGAAAGCCCGACATCGTCACCTTCGCCAAGGGCGTGACGAGTGGCATTACACCGTTTTCTGGGATGGCCGTGGCCGGAAACATCGCGGAAGTGTTCCTCGCCAAGCCAGAGGGCTTTCCTTGGGGACACACCTTCTCCGGCAATCCCCTCGGCTGCGCGATTGCCGCAGAAACGATCCGGACGATCCGCGACGACGATCTCGTCACCCGTGGGCGCGCGCTCGGTGAGCGCCTACGCGCGGGGATGGAAACGATTGCAGCATCGTCGCCCCACATCGGGCAGGTCCGCGGCAAAGGCCTACTCCAGGGGATGGAACTGGTAACCGACCGCGATTCACTCGAACCCCTGGCCGAGGCTTCGAACCGACTCGCCGCGTTCGCGAAAGAACTCGGGCTGATGATCTACTCCTGCCCCACCCCACTGGGCCGGCGCATGCTCGAAGCCGTCATGCTCGCGCCCCCCCTGATCGTCGACGAGTCCGACATCGATGAAATTCTCGAAAAACTCGCGGACGCCCTGCGCAAGCTCGACGCCTCCCCACACGCCGAGACCACGTAGCGGGCGATCCAATATGCGCACCCACAAAAACCGCCGCGCTGCCCTCTTTTCGAGTCTCGCACTTCTCGTCGGCGTTGCGGCCTGCCGTTCATCGGACCCCATCGATCCTGCAGATCTCGTACTCCGCGGCGGCACCGTGGTCACCGTCGATGATGCACTGCCGCGTGCAGAAGCGATCGCGATTCGCGGCTTCGAGATCGTTGCGGTCGGAAGCGATCGCGAAATCGACGCCTACGTCGGCCCCGAAACGAATCGGGTCGAACTCCAAGGGCGTCTGGCGATCCCCGGATTCATCGATGGCCACGCCCATTATCTTTCTCTGGGTGAGGCAAAGATGATCCTCGATCTCATGCGAGCCGCGACCTGGAGCGAGATCGTCGAACAGGTGACTGCTGCGGTCCGACAGGCCGAACCCGGCGAGTGGATCCTCGGCAGCGGATGGCATCAAGAAAAGTGGACGGATTTGCCCGACCCCAACCTCGACGGCCTGCCACTCCACGCGCGCCTTTCTTCCATATCCCCCGAAAACCCCGTCTACCTCGCCCACGCGAGCGGCCACGCGGCCTTCGTGAACGAAATGGCGATGACACTCGCGGGCATCGCCTCCGCTACCCCCGATCCCCCGGGCGGCACGATCGTCCGGGACGCCGACGGCCACCCCACCGGCTTGATGCGAGAAACCGCGGAGGGCTTGATTCGCGCGGTGATCGAACGAGAAGACTCCGAACGCGCCCCGCAAGAGCGCGAAGCAGAGTTTCGGCGCCAGATGGAACTCGCGGGCAAGGAAGCCCTGTCGAAGGGGATCACTACGATTCATGACGCGGGCGCAAGTTTCGACGACATCGACCGCTTCAAGGTCTGGGCGAATGAGGGTGCACTGCCCGTTCGCTTGTACGTGATGGTGAGCCTCGAGGAAACCAACGAGATACTCGCCGAGCGGCTCGCCGACTACCGGATCATCCCCGAAGGCA
>JAFDAW010000327.1 GCA_019313605.1 Deltaproteobacteria bacterium | reverse complement strand
CCAACACAGGCCCAGTCCAACCACCAGCAGCAGCCCGAGATCGGGGCAATAGCGAAGCGGAATGAATGTGCCGATGGCTCCCTGGATCATCGGTGCAAGCGCACCGATTGCCAGCAGAACGAGAACGCGCTTCAAGGCTCAGACCTTTCCGACGCTGTCGCGCCGAGGTCGCCCTCCTGCTCGCCCGCGTAGAGCAATTCCATCGTCGGGCCGCGTCGCAGCATCACGAAAACCTGTTCGAGCCGGCCGAAATCGACCGCGGGAACCAACTTCGCGGTTTGCATCAGCGCCGACCCGGGATCCGACACCGAGACGACCTCTGCAATCCGGATCCCCTTGGGATAGACACCACCGAGCCCCGAGCTGATCACGACATCACCGATGCGGACGTCGCTGCCGCGGATCACGAACTCGAAATCCATTTCGCTGGTTCCCCGGCCTCGCACGATCCCGCGCGAACGGCTGCGCTGGATGATCCCGTCGACTGCGCTCTGGCGATCCAGCACCAGCATCGCCTTCGCGGCGCGCGTCGACGTCGTGGTGACCAGGCCCACGAGCCCGTGTTCCGAGATGATCGGCATCCCCGAACGCACGCCGTGCTCGCGTCCGCGATCGACGAGCACCGATCGGAACCACGGCGAGGGATCGACACCGACGAGTTCCGAGGGAAGCATCGGAACCTCGAAGTCCGCCCGGATCTCGGCGATGCGCGCGAGCCTCCCGCTCGCGATCAGCGCCTCCCGCAACTGAAGGTTTTCCTCCTCCACCGCAGCGAGTCGGACGCGAAGGCCTTCGTTGGTGTCGCTCGCATCGAGCAGCGACACATAGTGACGCCAGGCATTCCGGGTGAGATCGAACGGAAAGGCGACCATCTTCTGGACGGGGGCGGCGATGTCGAGGATTGCGCCGGTCCAACCCGAGAGTTCGCGCTCCGCGCCGCCCGGCGCCGAACGGCGGTCTACGACCATCGCGACGACGGCGAACGCCACCAGCCCCACCACGAGGGCGGTTACGGGTGTTCGATTGCGAAATTCGGCCATGGCCCCACTCCACGCGCGGTGGACCGACCGGAATTACGAGCGAATCGCCACTTCCTTGAGGAGCGGAATTTCATCTAGCGTACGCCCGGTCCCGATCGCTACGGCGGTCAGGGGGTCTTCCGCCAGCATCACCGGCAGTCCCGTGGACTCCTGAAGTAAAACATCCAGGTTGCGGAGCAGCGAGCCGCCCCCAACCATCACAATTCCCTTGTCGACAATATCCGCGGCCAGCTCGGGGGGCGTCCGCTCCAGCGCGATCTTCACGCTCTCGACGACCGCATTCACCGTCTCCGAAAGCGCCTCTCTCACTTCCTCGGACTTGAGTTCGAGGGTCTTCGGCACACCCGCAACGAGGTCTCGTCCCTTGACTTCCATCGAGCGGATTTCGTCGTCGGGGTACGCGGTTCCAATCGAAATCTTGATGAGTTCGGCCGTTCGCTCGCCGATCAGCAGGTTGTACCTGCGCTTCACGTAGTTGATGATCGCCTCGTCCATCTTGTCGCCACCGACGCGTGTCGAGTTGGCGTAGACGATCCCGGACAGTGAGATGACGGCAACTTCCGTCGTGCCGCCCCCGATGTCGATGATCATGTTTCCGGAAGGTTCCGTGATGGGCAGCCCGGCACCGATCGCAGCCGCCATCGGCTCTTCGATCAGGTAGACCTCGCGCGCTCCCGCCGACATCGCAGACTCGCGAACCGCGCGCTTCTCGACTTCCGTGATTCCCGACGGAACGGCGATCACGATGCGCGGCCGAACCAGGCGCTTGCGGTCGTGCACCTTCATGATGAAGTAGCGGAGCATCGCCTCGGTGATCTCGAAATCCGCAATGACACCATCTTTCATCGGCCGAATCGCGACGATGTTGCCCGGCGTGCGCCCGAGCATTTCCTTCGCCTCTTTGCCGACGGCTCGGACCTTGTCGACGCCACGCGTGTCGCGCACGACCGCCACGACGCTCGGTTCCGAAACCACGATCCCCTTGCCCTTCGCATAGACGACCGTGTTCGCAGTTCCGAGATCGATTGCGAGGTCGTTGGAGAACCAACCGAGGATGGGGTCGAGGATCACTGAGGGCTCCTGTCGCTGCGTTTGTGGGGGGTGAATCCGGTGTCCCTAAGTATCCGAATTCGCTAAGCGTTTCCATCCGTTACAGCTTTCCACCAGAGTACCAGTGTGAGAATTCGGGTACAAGGAAAAACCTCGTTTTGTTCAGGGCTTGCTGGCCGGCTCATGCGCCCTTAGTTTCATTCCCCTTCATAGAGTCTCATCGACCAAAGCCGCTCCGAGCTGAGTGCCCGAGCGTCACCCAGAACGGGGGGGAAAAGCCATGCTCAAGATTCTCAGACAAGGACAACGCTGGGTCACCGCGTTCTTCGTTCTCGCGGTAGGCGGCGGCATGGTCTTCTACCTCGGAGTCGGAGGCGGATCCGGGCAGCGCGCCCCCGGAAGCATCGTGGCGGTCGGCGAAGAGAGTTTCGGGCTGCGAGAATTCGGCCGCGCCCGAGCCCGGCGCCAGACGATGCTCGAGCAACAGCTCGGCTCTGAGTTCGACGCTCGCGCGATGAGCGACACCCTCGACCAGCTCGCCATCCAATCCCTGATCGAAGGGGCGATCCTCAGCCAGCAGGCCACCGCGCTCGGAATGGCGGTTTCGAAGCGCGAGATCGAGCGCTCCATCAGCACTTCTCCGTATTTCACCTCTGAAGACGGCCGGTTCGACCCCAGTCAG
>JAFDAW010000093.1 GCA_019313605.1 Deltaproteobacteria bacterium | reverse complement strand
GAGCGCGGAGGCCATACGCGGGCGACCGATCTGGCCCTGGTTTGCGGGAGTCCCAAAGGACGAAATTCACGTCGCGCGCACGCTCGAAACGGGAGAGCGCTTCAAGGGCTTCGAGAGCACGCTCACGCGAACCGACGGAAGCCTGGTGCCGATCGGGATCTCGAGCGCTCCTGTATCCGATGGCGCCGGGAACAAGCTCGGGGCGGTCGCTGTGTTCTCGGATCTCACCGAGATCAAGCTGTTGCAGCGCAAGGTTCTGCAGACCGAAAAGATGGCCTCGATCGGCCAACTCGCCGCGGGTGTCGCGCACGAGATCAACAATCCGATGGGCTTCATTCACGCAAATCTCTTCCAGATGGCCGAGTACATGACGGACCTGCATCGCGTCTGGGATGGCGTCGGCGCTCTGCAAACCGCCGTGGCCGGCGGAGATCTGGCTGAGATCCAGCAATGTTCGAGCGAACTCGTCGCAACATCCAATGAGGTCAACATCGATTTCGTGCTCTCCGACCTCGCCAAGGCCATTCGCGAATCACAGGAGGGCTCCGAACGAATTCGCCACATCGTCAACGACCTGCGCGATTTCTCGCATCACGACAGCGAGCATCCGGCCTTGGCCGACGTCAACCAGTTCCTGGATTCGACGGCGAGCATCGTCTGGCCGATGATGAAACATCTCGTCGTGCTCGAGAAGGAATACCGGGACCTCCCCAAAGTCCATTGCTACCCGATGCAGCTCCAGCAGGTATTCATGAATTTGATGGTCAATGCCTATCAAGCCATCGAGCAGCGGATTGGGGACAGCGGCGAAGCCGGGACGATCTGGTTGCGGACGGAGCCCCGGGCGGGCGGAGTCGCGGTCATCGTGAAGGACACCGGGGTCGGCATCGCGGCGGAGAACCTGGACCGGATCTTCGACCCGTTCTTTACCACCAAGAAGGTGGGGATGGGCACGGGGCTGGGCCTTTCGACCTGTTTCAACATCGTCGAGCGGCATGGCGGCAGCCTGGTGGCCGAAAGTGAGCCCGGTGTCGAGACCGTGTTCACAGTATGGCTTCCCGGTGCGAGTCCCGATGGGGATGCGGATTGAAGTCCAGTGTCGCGAACGAGCGGCCTACGCTCTTGATCGTCGACGACGAGGCCCAGATCCTGTCGGCGCTCAAGCGATCTCTTTACAGAGAGGGTTATGAGATCGTCGCTGTGGAAACCGCCGCAGCCGCGCTGCGAATCCTCGAGGAGCAGCGCATCGATGCCATTCTTTCCGACCACAAGATGCCGGGAATGAGTGGCGTGCAGTTGTTGGAGCGAGCGGCCGCGATGAGTCCGCATACCGTTCGAATGTTGATCACGGGTTGGACTGAGGAGATCCCCCCCGAGCGGCTCCAGGAGATCGGGGTCTGCGCGCTGGTCACCAAACCGTGGGATGACGCGAAGCTCAAGACGACCTTGCGTCAGGTGTTGGGCGGGGCTCAGGTGCCTAAGCAGAGGGAAGGCGACTCAGATATTCCAGATCGGTCTTCTGACTATTCTTTGCGCCGATGAGCAACAGGCGATAGCGAAGATTGCGGCCGCGGGTGTAGTAGATGCGTCCCTTCCCGGCGAAACCGAGTTCGTAGATCGAGAGTTGCGGCGGTAGTCCGCCTACCTTTCGCCGGATCGAGGTGAGTTCGGAGTCGTCTGCGAGCCGTTTGATTCCCTCTTCGGCCTTCAGCTTCATGGTCTCGTCGCGCAGCGCAACCATGTCTTGAATCACGCGGTCATCGAACTCCACGGTCTTGTAGAGCGTGCGCATCCGGCGGGACAGCTGTTCGACCGCGCGGGTACGGCCTCCGCTGCGGCCTTCGCCCGCCTTCTTGGAGGCCGTCTTCAGGCTCGCTTGAAGATCCTGGATCTCATCTTCTTTGCTGGTGAGGTCGTCGCTCGCTTCTTCGAGCAGTTCTTCGAGGGCCTGTCGTTCCTGGTCGAGTTCGATGGATCGCGCCGCAGATTGTCGAAGTTCGGCCTCTCGTTCGGCGAGATCCGAAAGCTTTCCG
Source organism: Deltaproteobacteria bacterium (assembly GCA_019313605.1). Taxonomy (GTDB): domain Bacteria; phylum Myxococcota_A; class UBA9160; order UBA9160; family SMWR01; genus JACZVU01. The sequence continues at coordinate 7,786 of JAFDAW010000093.1, read as the reverse complement.
CGCAGAGATAGCCGTTCGTGCTGGAGTTCACGGATTTCTTCGGCTTGCGATTGCTCGGTGGGCTCGAGTTTGCCCAGACGCTCTCGCACCTCTTTGAGTTCTTCCGCGATCGTTTCCGTGCGCCGCGCGGTTGCTTCTCGCGCGGTCAACGCGGACTCGAGCAGTCGACCGTCGCGTGCGGTGACCGTGCGGTTGTAGAAGAAGAGGGAGGTGATCAAGATGGCCCCGTAGGCGAACAACATCGCGACCGCGAGGTTCCCCGTGGGCGGAACCGAAACCTCGAGCGAGTAGCTGGCCGGGAGCAGTCGAACCGCCTCGGTCATGCTCGCAACCGGGTCGAGCGTTTCCGGGGCTGGGATGAAACGGTCTTCGAGGTAGAGGGGGGTGATGCCATCGGCGCCGTAGACGTGGATGCTGACGCGCGCCTCCCCAACCTGGATCCACTGGGACGACCTCACCAGCTCCTGAATCCGGAATTGGATTTGCGAAATGATGGGACCGTCTGCTGGGCTTACGAGCAGCACCCGCTCGATTTGGGCCGCGAAGTGGCGCTGGAGCATGATCTCGGTCAGGTCCAAGCTCACGACATAGACCGCCGCGAAGGCGAAGATCGACAGGCCGATGATCCGGAATGACCTCAGGCCTCCGAGGCTCGTCTCATCCGGCTCGGCGGCCGAGTTGGGTAATAAACCCGATTTTGCCGGTACCGTCTCCGCCATGGGTCCCTAGAGCATACCGTTCGAGGCTCTGCCCCCAAGGGCCCAGCCCGATTCCGTCGGCTCGCGCCAAAAAGGAAATCAATCGCTTAGGGCTGCAGTTGCGAGAGCTCCGCAGCCCGGAGCGCCCGGGCTAGTATCCGTCGACCTTGAGAGTGGTGGATCTCGACCGCGATATGAGCGACGTCGTTCCGACCGGAACGACCCGCGACAGCGAATATCTCTTCGCGCGGATGACCGGGCGCACGCTCGATCTCGCCCGGCCGGGCCGCGGGACGCGCGTACTGGATGTCGCCAGCGGCTTTGGCCAGGACGCGATTGCATTCTCCCAGCGGGGCTCGTGGGCGGTCGGCGCAGAGCCGTCGCAGCGGATGTCGGGGCTGGCACGGCTGCAATCCGAGCAGGCCTCCGGCCGGTCGCCGAGTTGGGTGCGCAGCTGGTCCGACGCGCTGCCGTTTCGAGAAGGCAGCTTCGACGGGGTGATCTGCAAGGGCGCCCTCGACCACTTTGACCGGCCGCTCGAGGCAATCGCCGAGATGGCCCGAGTGACGCGCCGCGAGGGGCGGGTGGTTCTCGCGATCGCCAACTTCGAGTCACTTTCTTGTCGCGTCGCCCGCGGACTCGATCATTTCAGAGAGGTTTGGCTCGGGCGTTCGCATCCGCGTGGACGGCGTCACTACGACGTCCCGAGTGATCACTTTACCCGCTACGAGATCGAGTTGATGCGCGAGCAGGCCTGTGCGTCGCTGGAGCTCGACGTCGTCGAGGGGATTTCGATGGCGTGGGGAATGCCGGGTTGGTCGCGATCGGTGGAGCGGCTACCCGCTCCCGTCGCTCAGTCGACGCTGATTGGGCTGGATCGCATGGCGCGATTGCTGCCCGGGCTGTCTGATGTCGTCATTCTGGCGGGCCGGCCCCGGCGTATTCGAAAGTCTTCGACGATCTCCGCGTAGGCTCCCGCGGTTGCGCGCGCGACTCGCGGCCACGCGAAGGCCTGGTCGACGCGAACGCTCCCGCGCTTGCCGAGCATGCTGCGAATTTCGGGCCGCGCCATCAGATCCGCGATCGCGCTGGCGAGCGCGTCGGGCTCTTCCGGCGGCACGAGCACGCCTCCGCCGGCCGCACCCACCACTTCCGTCAGGGCTCCGGCCGCGCAGGCGACCACCGGGGTTCCGCACGCCATCGCCTCGACCGCTGGCAGCCCGAATCCCTCGTAGCGGGAAGGTACGACCGCGAGTGAGGCGCGTTGGTAGCGTCGGACGAGTTCGCCGTTGTCGATTCGGCCCGTGATGTGAAGCCGGTCCGCGCAGCCGAGCCGCTGCGCCAATTTGCGCGCGGGACTGTCCGGGTGATCGTCGTCGACGAGGGTGAGCCGCAGAGGATGCGGAAGCCGCGCGAGTGCTTCGATGAGGTTTCCGATGCCCTTGTTGGGATCGGAAGCCCGGCCCACGCAGAGGATTTCGTTGGCATCCCTTTCGGCTCCGGGCGCGGGCTGAAATAGTTCTGTGTCCACGCCGTTGGCGACCATCCGGATCCGCTCACTTGGGATGCGAAAGTCCCGACGGATCACGCGGGCGCTCTCCGCCGAGGACGTGAAGAGGCCGTCCAGCCTCCGAGCCACGAATCCCTGCATTGCGACCGGATAGAAGGCCATCGTTCCAATGGCCTCCCGAAGGCTCTCGTCGCGCGCGAATGATGCGCGTCGATCGACGGTCAGCGGGTGGTGGACCGTGGTTACCACCGGAATGCCGAGTTTTCGAATCCCGAGAATTCCGTAACCCAGGCACTGGACGTCGTGGATGATGTCGTATTGGGTTCCGGTTCGAAGGCGGCTCGCTACTTCGCGAAACGCGCGCATGCTAAACGCCAGCGGCTCCGGTAGGAAGCCGAGATAGCTGGCGGCGAGTTCGTAGAAGTTCAGCGGTTCGAAAATTCGCAACGGGCGTGGCTGGGGGATGAAGTGGCGGCGCTCCTCGAGGAACCACTTGCCCCAGAATCGCTCGTTGGGCATCGCAGTCACGCGGTTCGCGAACGGCATTGGGTCCGGATACGGAGGGCCTACGAGCACATCGACCTGGTGGCCGAGGCGAGTGAGTTCGCGGGCGAGAAACCAGAGGTACACCCCCTGACCACCGCAGTGCATGTTTCCGCGGTAGGCGATGAAGCAGATCCGAAGCGGCGATCCGGGCGAGCGGCTCGATCCTTCCTCTGGGCGATTGGATTGCGCACTCGTCATGTCAGCAGGCCCGGCTCGAGGTTGGGTGCCGCTTTTCGGCGTATAGGATCAGGCTCTTTGGAAAGCAATAATTGAGCACTCCCTCCAGCCGCGTGAGAAATCGCGATTGCGTGGCGAGCAACAAGAAGCGTCGATAGATCTGTACCAGTGCGTTTTCGTCGGCGCGAGGCAAGCCGGCGATGGAGCGGAGCACCCAGTAAGGTGTGTGAAGCGCGTGCGCAAATCCGACGCCAATCGTCGCCAGGCCGGCCTCCGCCAACCCGAGCGCGAGCTGTCGCGGCCGAAAAATCCGGATGTGGCCGCCCGGGGACTCGAAGTAATCGTCACCTACGCGCAGATAGAGGCTTTCGCTCGTGGCGGTCGGGATCGTGATCGCCAGACAGCCACCGGGTTTCGTGACGCGCGCCAGCTCGCGGGCGGCTCCCCGGTAATCGTGAACGTGCTCCATGACCTCGGAACAGATGACCTTGTCGAAGGTTCCATCCGCAAATGGAAGTTGAAATGTGTTGCCGTGAATCAGCGCGCCGAGGCGATCGCACTCGGAAGCGCGCTGCTTCAGGTTCAGGGAGTTGGCCTTGAGAGAGGCGAGGTCGAGGTCGAGTCCGACGACGTGAGCGCCGCGCTCGAGGGCGCCAAAACAATGCCGCCCTTCGCCACAACCGGCGTCGAGGAGCTTCTCGCCCGAGCGAACCCTAAGTCGCTCGAGATCGACGGTGAGCAGCACGAATCGTTTCCTCGAAAACAGCGGTGAGTTCTGCGGCGGTCTCGCTCCAGCGAAATGCGCGCTGGATCCGTCGACGTGCGTTGCGGCCCATCCGATCCGCACGGCCGGGTTCGGACAAGATATCGGAGATCGCTCCCGCCATGGCGCGCGCGTCGCGTGGTGGGACCAGACAGCCGGCTTCGCCATCGCTGCCCACGACTTCCGGGAGTGCCCCGACCGCGTTGGCGACTACCGGCAACCCGCAGGCCATCGCTTCGCTGGCCGGAAAGCCGAATCCTTCGAAGAAAGACGGGACCAGCGCGATCCGCGTGCTCGAATACTGTTCGACGAGTTCGTCGACCTCGAGCATCCGATCGACGACGGCCACGCGCTGCTCGAGCCCGTAGCGGCGGATCATTTGGGGTACCAGACCGTCGTCCGGAATCCGCCCGTCGATGATCTTCAAGCGCACGCTGTCGGGCAGCAGCGTGAGCGCCTCGAGCATGGTGCCAATGCCCTTCTTCCGGTCTTCGGTTCGCCCAACGAAGAGCAGGTCCTGTTGTTTCGCCATGCCATCGATCGGCCGGAACGTCTCAGTATCGGTTCCGTTGTAGACCACGGAGATCTTTTTCTCGGGGATGCCGAAGTAGCGCTCGATCGCCGAACGCGATGCCTGACTGACGGTGACGATCTTGGCGAGTCGCGGCGCCACGCGTTGCTGCATCCAAAGCGGAAAGTAGAGCGTTCGTTTGATCCGCTTCCACAGGCGCCGGTCGATTGCGAAATCGGCTTCGCGATCGATGTGGAGCGGGTGGTGGATCACCGAGACCACGGGCACCCCCATGGCCTGGATGCCGAGCAGGCCCCAGCTCAGACATTGGTTGTCGAAGACGACGTCGAAGCGATGGCGCCGCTGGATCTGAGGCCAACGCAACATCAAGCGCAGCCCGAAGGTGTGCATTTCCGGAAACACGCCGAAGCGCGAGACGCCGAGTTCCCAAAGGCTCAGCGGCTTGAAGAGTGAGAACGGAGACCTGGGGTCGAAGAAGTCCGGGTGTTCCTGCCCGAAGACATTGTCGTTCGGAATCTCGTGAAGCGGGATGTCGGCGGCGAGTTCTGGCAGCGGCGGACCCGCAAAGACGTGGACATCGTGGCCGGCGCGTTTCCACTCACGCGCGAGTGCTGCGGCGTAGATCCCCTGACCGCCGCAGTACATATTTCCGCGATAGGTGAGCAGCGCGATGCGCACGGCCGCTCAGTGAGACGTGTCGTGCGGGGGGCTGCTCGAATCGCCGGTTCCGGGCGGTTCGAATTCGTCCACGGGTTCGACCTGGATCGTCGCGATCGTATAACCGACCCAGAAAGTCAGGCCGAGAGCGAAGAAGACGATGGCCGCCACCGGAATGGCAATTGCCCAGTAGCTCTGCTGGAGCAGGGCGAGCAGGAACCAGGCCCCGAGGATGGCGACTGCGACACAAATCAGACCACCCTGGGTCCGAGACGAATCCTTCATGCGTGGGTCTCCGCTTCGATGTGAGAATTTTCCCCCAAGCCGGGGGCATGGACGGCCGAATGATTCCGGCAATCGCGCTGGCTGTTAAATAGCAGGCTGCGAACGGGGTAAGCTTGCCAAATGCGCGTGATCGGACTGATGTCGGGAACTTCCGCGGATGGGGTGGATGCGGCGCTCGTCGAGTGGCCGGCGGGAGAGGCTCCGAAGCCCTTCGAGCTGGTCGCTTTTCGCCAGTATCCGTTTCCCGAGTCGCTTCAGGCGCGGATCCACGAGCTGGCCGCGGGGCGTCTGCCGCCCGGAAGCGCGCTGAGTGAGCTGGCGGCCCTCGACGTGCTGCTCGCGGAGCGCTTCGCAGAATCGGCGATCGCACTGGCCGACAGCGCCCGCATCCCCCTGGCCGAGATCGACGCGATCGCGTCGCACGGCCAGACGGTCGCCCATCACCCCGAACTCCGGGCCACGCTCCAGATCGGGGATCCCTCGCTGATCGCGGAGCGGACCGGCTGCACGACGGTGGCCGATTTCCGCCCGCGAGATATAGCGGCGGGCGGGGAGGGTGCGCCGCTGGCGCCTTTCTTCCATTTCGCCGCGCTTTCGGATCCCGCCGAGAGCCGGCTCGCGCTCAATCTGGGTGGCATCGCGAATCTCACCTGGCTGCCGCGAGGGGGTCGAGCGGATGACGTGATCGCTTTCGATGTCGGCCCCGCGAACGCGCTGATCGATGGCGTGGTCGCGATCTTCTCGGAGGGCCGGGAGTCGATGGATCGCGACGGCGCGCGGGCGCGCCGCGGCCGGGTCGATGAAGCCTTGCTGGCTCGCCTGCTCGAAGACGATTTTCTGGGCCGCCCACCGCCGAAGTCGACCGGGCGCGAGCGCTATGGGACCGAGCAGGCGGAAACCCTGGTTCGCGAATCGCGCCGCGAAGGGCGCGCGGACGACGATCTCGTCGCGACGCTGGTGGCCTTTACCGTGCAGGCGATCGCTCGCGCACAGCGCGATTTCATCGATGGGCCGGTGGATCGATTGCTGGTCGGTGGCGGAGGCGTGGACAATCCCGCGCTGATGGACGCGCTCGGCGCGGCATTGCCCGGCGTGCCGGTTGCCGCCTTCGACACAGCCGGTGTTCCCGCCCGCGCCGCGGAGGCGATGGCGTTCGCGCTGATGGGCCGCCACACGTTGCTCAGAATCCCGAATCACCTGCCGCGCTGCACGGGCGCGAGCCACGCCGTGGTGTTGGGCGAAATCTCGCCCGGAAAGCTTGACCGCTAGCAGCGCAACTTCATTGCTTTCAATTGGGGACGGTCAATTGGGGACGGTGTTGAGCGCGCGGTTCAGCGCGTGGGCTCTGCCTTTGGGGAGTCTGGGGGAAGGGCTACTTGCTCCAACCCCATATTGCCCGCGCAGGACCGTTGCTTCTTCAATTGGGGACGTTGTTGAATTGTTGAATTGGGGACGTCAATTTTGGGGACGTTGTTTAGCGCACGATTCAGCGCGCGGGTGTTCGTCTGTGGGGAGCCGGGGGGAAGGGCTACTCGCTCATCCCCGATCTGGCCAACTGGGCCCCGGCTAGTGAAGCTCAAGTCAAATCAGTCACGGTCTGTCCGGGCACGCAGCCCTTCCCCCCGGCTCCCCAGCGGATTTACTGCCAGCGCGGGAAGAAGAACCAACTGCATTTGGCGGCTCGAGCCGGCAAAGCGTCACTAGGGGGCGGTGGCGAGGGGCTATCGGGCGACATGGGGTTCGAGCCCGATAGCCCCTCGCAACCCACCCGCGGCAGAGGCGTTCACTCGACCGGGTGGAACTCTCCGCCGGCGAAGATGCCGTCGCTGGCTTCGAGTTCGTCGGGTACGTGTTCTCCGTCCCAGACCACTGCGCGCTGGAGTCGGACTCCGGCACCGAGTTCGGCGCCTGCGCCGATCACGACGTCGCCTTCGATGCGCGCGCCTGCGCGCTGTGCGTCGGCGATTGCGGCTTGATAGGAGAGTTCGATCGGGTCGAGGTTGGCGGCGAGGTATTCGGCGGGTGTTCCCACGGGCTCCCAGACGAAATCGTTTGCGGCGAGGATTTCGGCTCGGATGTCTGTGGCGCCCGAGGCGAGTTGGGGGGCAATCCAGTCGTCGAAGTGGCTGAAGATCTCGAGCTCGGGGAGTGAATCGAAGGCTCGGGCTGCGACCACATTGGCCCACGCGTAGAGGCCCGCGCGGTGTTCGCCGCCGAAGTCGTAGCGCGTGCCGATGCGCCGCACGCGGTTGTGCGGATCCACTCCGATGGTTCCAAAGGTCTTCGCGCGCGGGTCACCCTCGCGAAGCAGCATCGTCCAAGCGTCTTGGTGCTCGCGGTGGGTGGCGACCAATGCGGACAGGTCTGCGTCGAGCAGCATGTCGCCGGCGACGATCAGGCAGGGGTCGCTCTGGCGCAGATAATCCGCGACGCGCCGAATGCCACCGCCGGTGTCGAGCAGTCCGGATTCGATCGAGAAGCGCAATTCCATGTCGAGCGGACAATGGCGGCGGGCCGCGTCCATCAGGATGTCGGGAAGATGATGGGTGTTGACGATGACTTCGCTCACGCCGTGGCGTGCGAGCAGCGCGAGCGTGTAGGCGAGGAGCGGAATGCCG
>JAFDAW010000092.1 GCA_019313605.1 Deltaproteobacteria bacterium | reverse complement strand
CGGGTGATCGCCCGGCACCCCCACCCGCTGCGTCATTTCCGCGAGTGACGAGCGATGCACGAGTTTGCCACCGAAGAGCGCCTGGTAGAACTCGACGATCGCTGCCGCAGTGGACGAAACGAGTCCGTGAGCGACCCAACCCGGGTCGTAAACGAAACGAACGTCTTCCAGCTCGGCGTTGCGGTTGAATTCGCGACCGAAGCCCGGCACGAGTTTTTCGAACGAAGCGCGGCCCTCCACGACCGTGGTGGCGGTGTGACCGAGCGGGCCCGCGACGTGCTGTTGCACGGCTTCCGCAAAGCTCGTCGCATTGGCGAGTTCGACGGCACGCTTGAGCAGCGCATAGCCGGTGTTCGAATAACACCAACCCTCGCCGGGTGAAAAATCGAGACCGCGGTGGCAGCTGTGCTCGACGAATTGCTCGAACGTCCAGGCCTCTCCCGGGGAAGCATTCAATGCGACGATCTGCTCGGGAAGAGCACTGTAATTGGGAACACCGGCCGTGTGATTGAGCAGCCGGCGCAGCGAGACGTCGTCACCAAAAGGCAAACCTGCCACCCAACGCGAAATCGGCTCATCGAGTGCGAGCGCGCGCAACTCTGCGAGCCGAAGCACGCAAACCGCGATCACGGTCTTGGTGATGCTGTAGATGGGAAAGCGCGCGTCGGCGGGCATCGCAGCCTGTCGCTCCAGATCGAGCGACCCACTCGCACCGGCCCAGGCTCCGAGCCCCTCGCAGCGGACGGCCGCCGTTGCCCCGAGCCCGCCGGATGCTCCGACCAACCGATCGAGGGCGTCCTGAAGCACCTCTTCCGTTCGGACGTCGATCAAACGCGGGTCTCCTGTTCAGGCGCTGGAAATCTGGCGGGCGATCGGGCGATTGCGTTCATCGGCCGTCCGCATCCACGCTCGGCGGACCGCCCCCGCCGGGTGGAAACAAACGAAACATTTCGGGTGGCAGGTCGGGATTCAGTTCGACGTTGCGAAACGAGATTTCTGCGTGCGTCATCCCCGAGCGAACGTCGACTTCGATCGAATGCGCGAAGGGCGAACCATCGACATCGCGATACGCGTCGAATTGCGCCGCCCAGACAACGCCACCCGAATCGTCGAGAACCTCGAACACGCGAAGCTGGCCGGCCGAATCGAAGGTCACCCGCTGAACCACGGATCCCCGGGCGTCGGCCAGGTCGATGCGGATCCGCCCGTCCGCATCGCGAACCGCGCTCACGGGAGCGGGCAGCGGCTCGGAGATCGGGACCCCCAGCAAAACCGCCACCGCCTCATCGGGGCTCAGATCGATCCCGGCTTCTTTCCACAGCAGGTGCTCATCGACCTCGCCGGTTTCGTAGCTCTGGCCGTCTGCGCGGTAAACCTCGAAACCCTCGCCGTCGGTGGCGATCACCGCGAGCGATTGATTGAGGAACCCGAGAATTTCCACCCGCAGGCGCGACGGCCGCTCCAGGATCACGAGTTGCTTGCCGCGAAGCCGGACCGATCCGTCGTGCCCGTCGACCGCAAGCCGCGCGACCCCACGCAGCCGCTGCCGCTGGCTGGCGCGCTCCGCCCAGTCTTCGAGCAACTGATCCGGTCGAGGGTCGCCCGGTGACAAGGGCTGAAATGAAATAGGCGTTGCGCAGGCCGTCGCCCAGAAAAGCAGCACCGCGCCAACAGCGATGCGTTTCACGCCTACTCGATCTCGCGCTGGAGGGCCTCGAGCTTTTCGAGAAGATCGGGCTGCTCGCCCTCTCGAGGCGTCAGGTCAACGGCTTCCCGGTAGTTCTTCAGGGCGCGGTCTTTCTGATCGAGCAGGAGGTAGGTATCGCCGAGGTGCTCCGAGACGACGGGGTCGCCGCCGGTGAGTTCCTGGGCGCGCAAGAGCTCCTTCAGCGCCCGATCGAGGTACTTCTTCGCCTCTTCGTTTCTTCCCGTGTCGAAGAGCGGGCGCGCGCGCATGTAGTACACCCAGCCGAGGCTGTCGATGATGAATCCGTCGTCGGGCCTGAGGTCGAGGGCCCGCACGATGTAGTCCTCGGCTTGATCGAGATTGTCCCCTCGCTCCGCCCAGGTGTAACCGACGTAGTTGAGTGCGCTCGCGTTGTTCGGATTCTGCTCGATCGCGCGCTCCATGTATTCGAGCGCTTCCTGCGTGCGCTTCGCTTCACTGAAGACGACGCCCAGGTTGAAGAGGAGTTCGTCGTCGTCGGGATCCTTGAGCAGCAACCCCTCGAGATAAGCGACGGCCCCATCGAAATCTCCGGCCTTGGCGCGCAGCGTCGCATAGTAGAGTTCGCGAGGCCGGGTGGGCTTTGCGGCGACGGCCGCCTCGACCTCTTCGAGTGCGCGTGCGAAATCTCCCCTCCGCTCCAAGAGAACCGCCAGCTGCGTGTGGGCTTCGGCAGAGTGTTCGCTGTCTTCGGGGATCGCGGAAAAGACTTCGATGGCCGCGGCATCTTCTCCCATCCGGCGACGCACGATTCCGAGGAAGAAGCGAACTTCGTCGTCTCCGGGCTCGCTCGCGAGGAAGGTCTCGAAGCGGCTGGCCGATTCGGAAAAATGCTCGGTCTCGTAATAGAGGAATCCCAATCGCACCACCGAACGCATGTCGTTTGGATAGTTGGCCTCGATCTCCTTGAGGGTCTGAAGCGCACCCTCGGTATCGTTCTCGCCCAACTGCACGTCCGCGAGCTTCATCAAGGTCTCGTGGTGATGGGGATGCAGTTCGAGGATTTCGCCGTAGATCGCCCGTTCGGCGCCCTCTTCCGCCAGCTCGTAGGCCTTGGCGAGCGCCGCGTACGCGTAGATCGGGTCATCGACGACATCGACCAACCACAGCGCGAGATCGATGGCCTGATCGCTCCGATCACTCTCCATATACACCTGGTAGAGTAGAACGCCGGCCTCTCGGTTGATCGGTTCACCCGACTCCTCATCGAGCAGCGCCAGTTCAGCGGCCGCAACGTTGCGCTGCATCCGATACAGCTGGCCCACGAAGACGCGGGTCCGCGGATCCTCCGGGTCGATCTCCAACGCCCGCTCTGCGTGCTCGAGAGATTCTGCGGGCCGGCCCGCTCGAATCAGACTCATCGCCAGCTTCCGGTGGATGTAGGCGGAGTCCGGATCCTTTTCGAGTGCGCGCTCGAAGGCGGCCAATGCGTCGTCGAGATCACCGCGCGCCTGGTGATCGTGGGCGACGAGGATGTCGTACTCCGGCGGCGCGTCCGGGCGCAATTCGGGGCCCGGGGCCGGATCTCGCAGACGCGCCTGTTTGCCGATGGGAATCAGCGCACAACCGCTCAACAGCAGCGCCGCCACCATCGACAGCGATGCGATCTGATTCAATCGATGAATCCGCACTTTCACCCCAACTCCTCGCCCCGTCGTCTCAGGCTACGCGTCCGATGAGACGGTCAGATATCCCTTTGCGTCCAGGTACTCGACGAGCTTGCCCACACTCTCCTCGACCGACTGGCGGTTGGTGTCGAGAACCAGCTCGGGACTCTCGGGCGCCTCGTAGGGCGCCGAGATTCCTGTGAATTCGGGGATCTCGCCCGCCCGCGCCTTTTTGTAGAGCCCCTTCACGTCTCGGCTCTCGCAGGTATCGAGACTCGCGTCCACAAAGACTTCCACGAAATCGCCCCCACCCATCAGCGCGCGTACGGCATCGCGATCGGATCGATAGGGAGAGATGAACGAACTGAAGACGATCACGCCGGACTCGGTAAACAGCTTCGAGACTTCTCCGATTCTGCGGATGTTCTCCGTGCGGTCCTCGGGCGAGAAGCCCAGGTTGTTGTTGAGCCCGTGGCGGATGTTGTCGCCGTCGAGCACGAAGGACAGACGCCCTCGATGGATTAATTCGCGCTCCGCTGCAACGGCAATCGTGGACTTCCCGGATCCCGAAAGCCCCGTCAACCAGATCGTCACGCCGCGCTGTCCGCTGATCGCCTCGCGATCGCCGCGGGCCACCTGACCTTCGTGCCAGGTGATGTTGTCGCTCTTCTGTTCAGCCAACCGAACTCTCCTTCTGCATATGCGCTTTATTATCGGCAATCAGGGCCGATTTTGGGTGTCAAATCCGTCAAATCGAGTGTCGATTCGATCGGCGAGAAGGTAGCGCGGCTGCCAAATATCCGGGGATCGGAATTGCCGGTCGCTGAGGGCTCAGGAGCCCTCTCATCCGCGGAGCGCAACGACCGCCTCCACGAGCCGCCCCGCCACCCACTCGATCTCTTCGGCGTCGTTGGAGCGCCCGATCCCGAAGCGCAGCGAGGATCGAGCGACCGCCTCTGAGAGGCCGAGGGCCTGGAGCACGTGGCTCGGCTCGCCGCTGCCGGACGCACACGCCGAGCCGGTCGAAAGGGCCACATCAGACAACGCGACGAGCAGCTGCTCGGCGTTCACACCCGCAAACGAGACGTTCAGGTTGCCGGGCAGGCGGCGCGCGCGCGAGCCGTTGCACGCGACCCCCTCTAGGGCGCCCGAGAGCCGCTCCCAGAGCGCCTCGCGCAGCGCCGTCAATCGGGCGGCCTCGGCATCGAGGTCGGCGAGGCAGAGTTCCACCGCGCGCGCGAAGCCGACGATGAGCGGAACCGGCAGCGTGCCCGAGCGAACGCCCCCCTCGTGGCCACCCCCGTGCAAGAGCGGCTGCAGCGCGATCCGCGGCCGTCGCTTGCGGATGTAGAGCGCGCCGATGCCCTTGGGGCCGTAGAGCTTGTGAGCGCACATCGAGAGCAGATCGACCCCCCAGCGCTGCACGTCGACGGGAATCTTGCCGACGGCCTGCGCGGCGTCGGTGTGAAAGAGGACATCGCGCTCACGGCAGATCCGGCAGATCTCTTCGATCGGCTGGAGGGTTCCGATCTCGCTGTTCGCAGCCATCACCGAAACCACGAGCGTCCGATCGGTCAGCGCGGCTTCGACCGCTGCGGGATCGACGAGCCCGTCGCCGTCGACGGGTAGAATCGTCAGCGAAAAACCCTCGCCCGCCAGGAATCGGCAGGCGTCGAGCACCGCGGGGTGCTCGATGGCGCTCGCAATCAGGTGGTCGCGGCGTCCGCGCTGGGCGCGCGCGAGGCCGATCAGCGCGAGGTTGTCACTCTCGGTGGTGCCACTGGTAAAGACGATCTCCGACGGGTCCGACGCGCCGATTGCCGACGCCAGGCGCTCGCGGGCGATCGCCACGGCCTCCTCGGCGCGCCATCCGAAGACGTGGCCCGCGCTCGAAGCGTTACCGAAATCGTCGCTCCAGTAGGGCGCCATCGCGTCGACGACACGAGGATCGACGGGAGTCGTCGCGTGGTGGTCGAGGTAGATCGGGAGTTTCAAGGCCAAGGGGGGCGACCCTCGTCAGGCCGCGAACGACTCTCCGCAGCCGCAGGTCGTCGAGGCGTTGGGATTGCCCATCTTGAATCCCGTTTCGTTGAGGGTATCGACGAAGTCGAGCGTGGTCCCCATCAGGTAGAGCGCGCTCTTCTCATCGACCACGATCTTCACGTCGTGCGCTTCGATCACGGTATCGGTCTCGTTCAGGCGATCATCGAAGGCCAGTTCGTAGCGCAAGCCCGAGCAGCCACCGCCGACCACCTTCATCCGAAGGCTGTGGGTCGCGAGCTTGTCGTCTTTTTCGAGCAGCTCCCGAACCCGCGCTGCAGCGGCGTCGGTGACTTCGATTACGGCCATAAATGTCGCTCCTGCTGCCCAGATTGATGAATGGGAAAGTCAAACCTGCGAGTTGGAAAGGATAAGATCGCCTTACCGAAAGTCAACGCAGCGCTGTGCACCTATGCAGTATCGGCCAGACGCGGGGCGAACCGAACGAAGACCTCGCGGTTCCCCTTGGGGCCTGCGAGGCGGCTCTCCGCTTCACCCGTGGCCGTCCAGCCCAACTCTGCTGCGCGTTGCTTCACCCCGGCCACGGCAGCGGCGCGCAGCTCGGGATCTCGTACCACACCGCCCTTCCCGACCTGCTCGCGACCGACCTCGAACTGCGGTTTCACCATGATGAGTAGCTCGGCGGTCGGGAGCTGCTCGGCGAGGGTCGGCAACAGCAGGCGCACCGAAATGAAGGAGACGTCGATCGAGATGAAGTCGGGCCGCGGGTCGAACGCAGCCGCCTCGAGGTGCCGCGCGTTGGTCCGCTCCATCACGGTCACGCGCGCTTCTTCGCGCAGGCGGGCGTCGAGCTGCCCGTAACCGACGTCCAGCGCAAATACGTGTTTGGCGCCGCGCTGAAGTAGGCAGTCGGTAAATCCGCCCGTGGACGCTCCGATGTCGAGGCAAATGCGGTCGGTCGGGTCGACGCCCAGATCTTCGAGCGCTCCCGCGAGCTTCTCACCGCCGCGCGAAACGAAGCGCCGATCCTCGCCGCGGACCCGAACCCTCGCCTCGGAGCGAATGGCCGTCCCGGGTTTGTCGACGGGCGTGTCGTCGACCAGCACGCGGCCGGCCCGGATCAGCGATTGGGCGCGACTGCGGCTCTCCGTAAGACCGTCGGCCAGCATGCGCTCGTCGAGCCGCTGACGACTGCCTCGCGTCATTCCGAGGACGGAGTCTGGTCCCCGTCGGCGGCCAGCAAGGATTTCACCGCCTTGACGATGCCCTCTCGATCGAGGTCGATTTCGCGGCGGATTTCCTTCGGATCGCCATGCTCGATCAGCCGGTCCGGGATGCCGAGGCAACGCGTCGGCGTGCTCACGCCCTCTTCGGCCAGAGCTTCGAGGACGGCCGCGCCAAACCCGCCAGCCAGGATCGCCTCCTCGACCGTCACCATGGCGCGACACTGTCGCGCCAGGCGCACAATCCGCTCGCGATCCAACGGCTTCACATAACGCGCGTTGAGGACCGCGACCGAGATGCCCTCGGAGGCGAGTTCTGCAGCGGCCTCGAGTGCCTCGTTGGCGAGCGTCCCGAACACCAACACGGCGGCGTCGTCACCGTCGCGCAGCAGTTCGGCTTCGCCGAGCGGAATTGCCTTGATGTCGGGGTCGAGCGAGACGCCGAGACCCGATCCTCGCGGAAAGCGGATCGCGGACGGGCCGGGAAACTCGACTGCCGTCTGCAACATGTGTTGCAGCTCGTTCTCGTCCTTCGGGGCCATGATCGCGATGTTGGGCAGCGAGCGCAGGTAGGCGATGTCGTAAAAACCCTGATGGGTCGCACCGTCGGCACCGACGATGCCCGCGCGATCCAGCACCAGCGTCACGTCGAGATTCTGCAAGCAGACGTCGTGCACCACCTGGTCGTAGGCGCGCTGCAGGAACGTCGAGTAGATCGCCGCCACCGGCTTCATTCCCTCCGCCGCGAGGCCAGCCGCAAACGTCACGGCGTGCTGCTCGGCGATGCCGACGTCGTAGAAGCGATCGGGGTAGGCCTCGGCGAAGCGATCGAGGCCGGTTCCGTCCGCCATCGCCGCGGTGATTCCGATGATGCGCTCGTCGTCTTCGGCCAGCGAGATCAGCGCATCCGCAAATACGTTCTGATACTTCGGCGGCCCGGGTTTGCTCGGATGGAGGCGACCCGACTCGACTTCGAACGCACCGACGCCGTGGTACTTGAAGGGATCCTGTTGCGCGGGTTCGTAACCGTACCCCTTGGAGGTGATCGCGTGCACGAGAACGGGACCCTCTCCGTTGGCGAGCATCTGCTTCACGTTCTCGAAGGTCTCGAGCACGACCTCCATACGATGACCCTGGATCGGCCCGACGTACTTGAAGTTGAGCGCCTCGAAGAGCAGCCCCGGCGAGAAGAAGACCTTGAGCGACTCCTCGGCCTTCTGCGCCCAGTGGAGCATGTCGCCCGGCAGCGCGGTCAGGAACTCCTTCGCAAAACCCTTCATCCGGCGCGCGAGCGGGTTCGAGAGTTTCCGCGACAGATAGGACGACATCGCGCCCACATTGGGCGAGATCGACATCTCGTTGTCGTTGAGCACGACCACGAGGTTCTTCTGTTGGAGATGTCCGGAGTGATTGAGCGCCTCGAACGCCATCCCGGCCGTCATCCCACCGTCACCGATGAACGCAATCGCACAATTGTCGCGCCCCTGGTGTTCCATCGCGCGCGCCATCCCGAGCGCAGCCGAGATCGATGTGCCCGCGTGGCCCGCGCCGAACGCGTCGCAGTCGGATTCTGAGCGGCGCAGAAACTTCGCGATCCCGTCGGCCTTGCCGATGCGATCGAATTTCTCGCGGCGGCCGGTCAACATCTTGTGTGGATAGCCCTGGTGACCCACGTCGAGCACGAGGCGGTCGCTCGGCGTATCGAATACGTAGTGGATCGCGGTCAGCAGTTCGACGGCACCGAGGCTCGAGGCCAGGTGCCCGCCGGTGCGCGAAACACGATCGATGATTTCGTTGCGGATCTCTCCCGCGACCTGCTCGACTTGTTCTTTGGGTAACTTCCGGAGGTCAGCCGGCTCCTGAATTCCTTCCAGCAGCGTGGTGTCGCTCATACCGTCCTCCGCACCGAGAACCGCACCAACTCGCGCAGTGGTTCGGCCTTCTCACCCAGGTCTTCAAGCTCGACGAGCGCCGACGTCAGGAGTTTCTCGGCGCGCTCGCGCGCCGCGTCGACGCCGAGCGCGCGAACCAGCGAGCACGGATCGTCCTCTCCCTCGTCCAACACATCGTCGGCAATCTGGAACGCGATCCCCGCGGCCACCCCGCAGCGCTTCAAACCCGCGACGGTTTCGGAATCGGCGCCACCCAACAGCGCGCCACCCACGATCGAAGCCGCGATCAGCGCCGCGGATTTTCGCGCGTGCACCTGCTCGATCCGCTCGGCGTTCGTGTCCGAGGCGTCGAATACGAGATCCTCGACCTGCCCTCCGACCAACGCGAGCGAACCCGCCGCGCGAGAAAGCTCCAGCGATGCAGCGACCACGCGATCGGGTTCCAGATCGGGCGCGCCCTTCGCGAGTACCTCGAACGCCGACGCGAGCAATGCATCGCCCGCGAGTACCGCGACGGCTTCGCCAAACGCCACGTGAACGGACGGCACGCCTCGGCGCTCGTCGTCGTCGTCCATGCACGGCAGGTCGTCGTGAAGCAGCGAATAGGTGTGGACGAGTTCGACTGCGGCTGCGAGCGGCAGCGCGCGTTCACCCGGAGATCCGACGGCTTCTGCAGCGGCGATCGCGAGGACCGGGCGCAACCGTTTGCCGCCCGGGAATAAGATGTGGCGCATCGCGGCGTGTAGCTGCGCGGGCTCGGTGTCCGCGGCCGGGATCACCTCGTCGAGCACGCGGTTGACCTTCGGAATCTGCTCTTCGAAGTACGCGTAGACGTCCACTATTCCGACTCCTCAGATTCCGCGAACGGGCGCGCAATCCACTTTTCGCCCTCGCGCACGAGCACTTCGATCCGCCTCTCCGCATCCTCGAGTTGGCCCGCGCAGCGCCGCGTGAGATTCACACCGTCCTCGAACGTGGCGAGTGCCGCCTCGAGTTCGAGGTCGCCCTCTTCGAGGCGATCCACGATCGCCTCCAGGCGCTGCAGTGCCTCCTCAAAGGTAGTCCCGTCGGAAGCTTCGGCGTCGGGGGATTTTTGGGGGGCGCCGCTTGATTTGCGACGTTTCGTCATTCGGGCTGATGCTATCTGCGGGCCCCTTCAGCGTCAACGGCGGACGCCCCGAACCCCGCGACTTCAAAGCGGCTTTTCGGGCCTCGGCAGCGCCGCGATCGACTCGACGACGGCCTCGAGCTGGGCCTCGGCGAGGCGGATGGAGAGCTGCTCGCCGCGCTCGAGCTGGTCGACGGTTCGCGGGATTGCGCCGTCGCGCGCTCGACGCACCAGCGCGTAGCCGCGATCGAGCACCCCGAGCGGAGAGAGCGAGTCGAGTCGGCCCGCGAGTTCCGCGAGCCGAGCGCGGCCGCGCTCCGCGGGCGCAGCACCCACGCGCACGAGTGCGTGAATCGCCGCCCCGAGCCGCGCGCGCTGGACGGCCAGTCGCGCCGAAGGCGCCAGCATCTGGAGCGCGTCGCGCTCGCGCTCGAAGCTCTGCGCGCTGCGCTCGTAAACCCCGCGCAGCGCGAGCAGCAGCCGCCGCCAATCGCGCGCGAGGTGACGCCGGAGATCCGCAGCGTCGGGCACCGCCATCTCGGCCGCGACCGATGGTGTGGCGGCGCGGGCATCCGCGGCCAGGTCCGCGATCGTGACATCGACTTCGTGGCCGACGCCAGAGACGAGGGGCACCATCGAGCGAACGATCGCACGCGCTACCACCTCGCTGTTGAACGCCTGCAGGTCTTCGAGCGATCCGCCGCCGCGCACCAGCAGGATCAGGTCGATATCCGGCTGCGCGGAAAGACTGTCGATCGCCTCGACGATCTCGTCTTCAGCCCCGACGCCCTGCACCCGCGTCGCGGCGATCAGGATCGAGGCCGCCGGGTAGCGTCGGCCGGTGACCTCCAGAACATCGCGGATCGCCGCACCCGTGGGCGACGTCACCACACCGATCCGAGACGGTCGCGCGGGCAGTGGGCGCTTGCGGTCCGGATCGAAGAGCCCTTCCGCTTCGAGTCGCGCGCGCAACTGCTCGAAGGCGAGCTGCAGCGCACCCAGGCCGCGCGGTTCGAGTTGTCGGACGATGAGTTGGAGATCTCCGCGCGGTTCGTAGACGGAGAGATCGCCGTAGACGAGCACTTCGAGCCCGTCCTCGGGCTCGAACGCGAGGCGCCGCGCCGCGCTCCGAAACAGCGCGGCGCGCAACTGACCCGAGTCGTCCTTGAGGGTGAAGTAGAGATGTCCCGAGCGCGCCCGGTGGAGATTGCTCAGCTCGCCGACGACCCACACCCGCCCGATGCGCTCTTCGAGCAGCGCGCGCAGGCCGGCCAGCACCTCGCCGACCGAATAGATATGGGGCCCCGCGCTTTCGGACTCACTCATCGCGCGGATCGCACGGTCGCAGCACCCTCGAGCGGACGCGCGACTTCAGGGAGTCGTCTCGGGCGCCCTGGCCTGGAGCGAGGGCGTCGGCTCATCCTTGTTGCGCAAATTCTCGAAGTAGGTCCAGCTCTTCAACACCTCGATGGCGCGGTCGAGCTGGTGGTCGGCGGTCTCGTCCGCCGCCGCTTCCAAATCTTCATCCGCGACCTCGTCATCTTCGGCTTTTTCATCCTTGGACTGCGCGGCCGCATCCGGGTCGGCGTCGCCCTGGGTGAAGTGCCCTTCGAGATCGGCCTCGCGCATGCGCCGGCGCTGTTTCCCGGGCGCAAACTCGTCGACCCGCGCGACCTCGATGTCGGGTGTGATTCCGACTTCCTGAATCGACCGACCCGCCGGCGTGTAGTAGAGAGCCGTGGTCAGGCGCAAACCGTGATCGCCCTCGAGCGGAAAGACGGTCTGAACGGAACCCTTGCCGAAGGTATCCTGACCGACGATCAACGCGCGCCGCTGATCCTGGAGCGCGCCCGCAACGATCTCCGACGCGCTCGCGGAGCCGCCGTTGACGAGCACCGCAATCGGATAATCGGGCTCTGTCGCTTCGCCGTGGGCGAGGAAATCCTGGCGCTGGTTCTCGCGCCTTCCCTTCGTGTAGACGATCAGGCCATCGGACAACCAGAGATCCGCAATCCGCACCGCCTGGTCGAGCAGTCCGCCGGGATTGTCGCGCAGGTCGAGTACGAGCCCTTCGAGCGGCGCTTCGGCTTCGGCGTGAATTTCAGCGAGGGCGACCTCGAGCTCGTCGACACTGCTCTCCTGGAACGCGCGGACCCGAACGTATCCGTAACCCGGCTCGAGCAGCTCGCCGCTCACGGAAACGACCTTGACCACGTCGCGAACCACCTTGAAGGGCTGGGGCTCGCTGAAACCTTCGCGATAGATGTTGATCGTGATTTCCGTGCCGCGCTTGCCGCGCATCAGCGAAACCGCCTCGAAGAGCGTCATGTCCTTGGTCGGCCGGCAGTCCTCTTCCCATTCTTCCGGAACCTCGGTCGGGCAGATCTTCACGATCAGATCGCGTGCCTGGATGCCGGCCTTGTCCGCGGGCGTGCCCTCGATCGGCGAGATCACCTCGATAAAGCCATCCTTTTGCTTCGAGATCTCGATTCCGAGCCCGTGAAATTCGCCCTTCGTGTCGACCTGCATCTCTTCGTAGGCCTCGACATCGAGGAAGCTCGAATGCGGGTCGAGTTGTTCGAGCATCCCGCGAACGGCACCGCGGATCAGCTCGCTGTCCTCGATCGGCTCGACGTAGTTGCCACGAACCAGCGTCAACACGTTGGTGAAGAGGCTGAGATCGTCGTAACGCGAGGCCTTGGAGTGGCTCACGTTGCTGGTGAGGATCGGCACCACACCGGCGGCGATCACACCCGCGAGAAAAGTCAGTAGAAAGCGAACCCTGAGTCGTCGCATGGATCTCGATTCCATTTCCGCCCACCCTTCCCCGTTGTTGCGCTTCACGACCACTGCTGTTGCGCGTCGCGGCTCGCTCTTGCGAACGCGGCAAAGAGATGGCGACGGGGGCGCGCTGGGGGCGATGTAGGCATGCCCCCCCATCCATCTCGTGACCGACAGTCTACCCCGTGTCCCGAAGGTGGAGCCACTTGCGGGGATCCTGGGGTTCGCGCCCGTGGCGGACCTCGAAATACAGCCGAGGCC